>NZ_JBICZA010000019.1:0-51282 GCF_043201585.1 Streptomyces sp. NPDC048297 | reverse complement strand
GTCGGGTCCGGGTGCCCGGTGTTCGGGTCCGGGTGCCCGGTGTTCGGGTCCGGGTGCCCGGTGTTCGGGTCCGGGTGCCCGGTGTTCGGGTCCGGGTGCCCGGTGTTCGGGTCCGGGGGCCCGGTGTTCGGGTCCGGGATTCGGGTTCAGGGTTCAGGGTTCAGGGCCCGGCGTTCGGGGTTCAGGGCTCGGGGTCCGGTGTCCGATGTTCGGGCTCGGGGCCCGGAGTTCGGGCTCGGGGCCCGGGATTCGGCTTCGGGGTCCGGTGTTCGGGTTCGGGGCCCGATGTTCGGGCTGGGGGCCCGGTGTTCGGGCTGGGGGCCCGGTGTTCGGGCTGGGGGCCCGGTGTTCGGGCTGGGGGCCCGGTGTTCGGGCTGGGGGTCCGGCGTTCGGGCTCGGGGCTTGGGATTCGGCCTCGGGGTCCGGCGTTCATGGCCCGGCGTTCGGGATTCAGGGCTCGGGGCTCGGGTCCAGGGCCCGGTTTGCCGGGTGCAGGCCGCTCGTGGCCGGTCGCGCCCACGCGGCGAAGCCGCACATCGACACAGCCACGCGACACAGCCACGCGATACGGCCACGCGATACGGCCACGCGCTACGACCTCGCGGCACGGCCCCCGCTACACAGCCTCGCGATGCGGCCCCGCGACACAGCCCCGCGATACGACCCCGCCGCACATCCCCGCGCTACGCCCCCGCGGCACCGCCCCGCAATACCCCCCCACCACACCACCCGCGCCCCTTTGGCCCACTGCGGTGGGCCCTCGTGGCGTGGCGCGCCTAATGTGGCGATGAGTCAGCTTCGCCGCTTTCCGGAGGTACTCCATGTCCCTGCGCCCCGCCCTCCCCCGCGGCCTCGCCCTGGCCGCCGTGACGGGCGCCCTGCTGTCGAGCATGGTGGTCGTGCCGGCGACGGCCGCCGACGGCGGGGGCGACGACACCCCGGACATCGGCCAGCAGGCCACCGGCGGCCAGAACGAGGTGCACGGCGGCCGGGGCGACCGGGATCCGCGGCGCTATCGCGGGGTCGTCACGGCGCACGGCGGCATCTGGCTGCACGACCGGCCGGACCGGGGCAGCCTGCGGGTCCGCTTCGCGGCGGAGGGCGAGACGGTCACCATCTACTGCAAGGCGGGCAGCGCCACCGTGGCCGGCAATCCGCTCTGGTACCTGCTCACGGACGGCACCTGGGCGTGGGGGTCGGCGCGGTACATCCAGAACGTCGGGCCCGCGCCACGCTGGTGCTGACATTCGGGCAGACAGCACACAACACGCCCCCTTTAGGTAGGTTCCGGACATGACCAAGGCCGGAATCGCCGTGGCGGCGACGCGGGCACCCGCTCGCGCCGTGCGCCTCCCCCGGCGTCGTGGCGTCGAACTCGCCCTGATCGTGCTGGCCGTCCTGCTGTCCGTGTACGGCTACTGCGCGGTGGGCCTCGCCCGGACCGGCACCGTGCCGCCCGGCGCGGTCGGTTACGGCGCGGGGCTCGGGGTGCTCGCCCTGGTCGCCCATGTCGCGGTCCGGCTGCGGGCGCCGTACGCCGACCCGCTCCCGCTGCCCATCGGGGTGCTGCTCAACGGCCTCGGCCTGGTGCTGATCTACCGGCTGGACCTGGAGACACCGGGCGACCAGGCGGCTCCGGCCCAACTCGTGTGGTCCACACTGGGAGTTGGGCTGTTCATCGTCGTCGTCCTGCTGCTGCGCGACCACCGGGTGCTCCAGCGGTACTCCTACGTGTGCGTGGTCGCCGCTCTCGTCCTCCTGCTGCTGCCGATCCTCTTCCCCGCGGTCAACGGCGCCCGGATCTGGATCCGGATCGCCGGATTCTCCATCCAGCCGGGCGAGTTCGCGAAAGTGCTGCTCGCGGTGTTCTTCGCCGCGTACCTGGCCGACAACCGCAACGCGCTCGCGTACGCGGGGCGGCGGCTGTGGGGGATGCAGTTCCCGACCGGGCGGGTGCTCGGGCCGATCGTCACGATCTGGCTGCTGAGCGTCGGCGTGCTGGTGCTGGAGCGCGATCTCGGCACCTCGCTGCTCTTCTTCGGGCTGTTCGTGGTGCTGTTGTACGTCGCCACGGGCCGCACCGGCTGGATCGCGATGGGGCTGGTGCTCGCGGTGCTCGGCGCGTTCGCCGTGGGCCACCTCGAACCGCATGTGCACGGCCGGATCCAGGACTGGCTGGACCCCTTCGCCACGATCGACGCCGGGCAGGGCCCCAACCAGCTCTCGCAGTCCCTGTTCGCCTTCGCCGCGGGCGGTGTCCTCGGTACCGGGCTCGGGCTCGGGCACTCCACCCTCATCGGCTTCGCCGTCAAGTCGGACTTCATCCTGGCCACCGCCGGGGAGGAGTTGGGGCTCGGCGGTCTCGCGGCGATCTTCCTGCTCTACGCGCTGCTCGTGGAGCGCGGCTACCGGGCGGGCCTCGCCCTGCGCGAGCCGTTCGGGCGGCTGCTCGCGGTCGGTCTGGCCTCGATCCTCGCGCTCCAGGTGTTCGTCATCGCGGGCGGGGTGACCGGGCTGATCCCGCTGACCGGCATGGCGATGCCGTTCCTCGCGCAGGGCGGCTCCTCGGTCGTCACCAATTGGGCGATCGTGGCCCTGCTGATCCGGGTGAGCGACTCGGCGCGCAGCCAGTACGACGGCCAGGAGGCCGTATGAAAACGCCATGTACGGCAGGAGGCCGAGGCGACGTGAGCGAGGCGACGTGAGCGAGGCGACATGAGCGAGTACGGGAACGGCCGGCCCATGGCGAAGTACATCCGGCAGGCGTGGGCGTTCTGCGCCCTGCTGCTGGTGGCCCTGCTCGTCAACGCCATGCGGGTGCAGGTCGTCCGGGCCGGCGCCTACGACGCCAACCCGGCCAACCGCCGTGCCACGATCGCCCGTTACCAGCAGCCGCGCGGCGACATCCTGGTCGGCGACAGTCCGGTGACCGGGTCCAGGGACACCCGCGAGCAGTTGCGCTACGAACGCACCTACCGCGACGGCCCGTTGTACGCGCCGGTGACCGGCTTCGCCTCGCAGCGCTACGGCTCCACGCTGCTGGAGAACACGGAGGACGGGGTGCTCTCGGGCACCGACCCGCTGCTGACGCCGTTCCCGCTGTGGAACGGCGTGACGCGCGAGCCGAGTTCCGGCGGGAACGTCGTCACGACGCTGGACCGGCGCGCGCAGGAGGCGGCGTACCGGGGGCTGGCCCGGCGCAAGGGGGCGGTGGCGGCGATCGAACCGGCCACCGGGCGGATCCTCGCCCTGGTGTCGACGCCGTCGTACGACCCCGCGGAGCTGTCGGGGAACAGCGCGGCGACGGCGGCGGCCTGGGCCCGGCTCAACCAGGACCCGGAGAAGCCGATGCTCAACCGGGCGGTGCGGCAGACGTATCCGCCGGGGTCGACGTTCAAGGTGGTCACCGCCGCGGCGGCGCTGGACGCGGGGGTGGTCACGAACCTGGACGCGTCCACGGACTCCCCCGACCCGTACCGGCTGCCCGGCACGACGACCCGGCTGACGAACGAGGGGGACGGCTGCCGCGACGCGTCGCTGCGGGAGGCCTTCGCGTGGTCCTGCAACACGGTGTTCGCGAAGCTGGGCGTGGACGTCGGGGCGCAGGGCATGACGGAGACGGCACAGGCGTTCGGGTTCAACGACACCACGGTGCGGGTCCCCTTCGCGGTCTCCCCGAGCACGTTCGACACGACGGTGGACAAGGCGCAGCTGGCCCTGTCCTCGATCGGGCAGTACAACACGCGGGCGACTCCGCTGCAGATGGCGATGGTCGCGGCGGCCGTCGCCGACGACGGGCGGCTGCGGACGCCGTACCTGGTGGAGCGGACCACGCGCCGGGGCGGTGAGACGCTCAGTGGCAGTGCTCCGCGTCCCGTCGTACAAGTGATGCGGCCGTCGACGGCCTTCCAGTTGAAGGGGCTGATGACGGACGTGGTCAGGAACGGCACCGGCACCAACGCGGCCATCCGCGGCGCCACGGTCGGCGGCAAGACGGGCACTGCCCAGCACGGTCTTGGCAACTCCGGTGTGCCGTACGCCTGGTTCATCTCCTGGGGCCAGGCCGACGGCGATCTGGAGCCGAAGGTGGCCGTCGCGGTGGTGGTGGAGGACGCGGACGCAAACCGGGGCGAGATCAGCGGCGGCGGCGACGCGGCACCGATCGCGCGCGACGTGATGCGGACCGTTCTCGGGTTGTGAGAAGCGGGCCCGCCTCAAGTCCCTCGTGGACTCGCCCGAGTTGAGGGACTTCGTGGACGCGTGCCGGTCAGCTGACCGGTTCGAGCATCTCGGAGCGGATCTCCAGGGTGTGGCGGGCGGCGGTGTCGAGGTCCACGGTGGCGGAGTCGCCCTGTTTCAGGGTGAGTTCGCCGACCACGGCCGCGGTGTTGCCGTCCGCCCAGGAGCAGACCGGGTAGGTGAGGGTCGTGAGGCCCCGCTTCTGGGTGAGCACTTCGCAGCTGATGGCGGTGTCCGCGCCGGGCGGGGTGACGTCCTTCGCGGGCCGGGTCACCGTCACGCCGTCGGCCTCCGTGGCGCCCTTGAGCATGCCGGCGCGGACGTCGTCCTTGTTCATGAACCTGCCGTACATGCCGGACACCAGCAGCATGCCCGTGCTGTCGTCGCCGCCGGGGCTGTAGCGGCCGACCACGGCGTGGATGTCCTTGGCGTCCCAGGCGCCGTCGGCCTCGTCCTCGACCTTCTGCCCCTCACTGCCGGAGAGGTCCTCGGCGAGGACGTACGTGCCGTTCAGCAGCTTGTGGGGCAGGGTCAGCCGGTTCTTCGCCGGCGGGAAGCCGCTCTCGACGAGCGCGCCGAGCAGCACCAGAGCGACGACACCGAGCGTGACGACACCGCCGACGATCCCCAGCACCAGACCGAGCCGCCGCTTCTTGGGCGGCGGCCCCATGGGCGGCATGCCCCAGGCGGGGTACGGCTGCTGCGGGTGCGGCTGCTGCGGGTGCGGCTGCTGCTGGGGGTACGGGGAGCCGTACGGCCCCGGAGCCTGCTGCCCGTAGGGGCCAGGCTGCCGCTGGCCGTAAGGGCCAGGCTGCCGCTGCCCGTACGGGGAGGGCGGCTGCTGGCCGTACGGGGAGGGCTGCTGCTGGGGGACGTGCGGGTACGGCTGCTGAGGCGGCGGAGGCATGGACACGCCAGCACGCTACTGCACCCGTGACCGGCACCGCCGCTCAGCCCTCGGCGGCCCCCGACTCGATCGCCTCCCGCACCTCCGCGACCCGCTCCCGCTCCTCCGCGGCGAAGCGTTCCGCGTCGAGCCGCTCGGCGATCTCCTCGTCCTGGGCCATCAGCAGGTCCAGGTTGGAGTCGCCCAGCTCGAAGACGCCCATGTCGGCGTAGGCCTGCTGCAGCCGCTTGCCCCACAGGCCGATGTCCTTGACGCAGGGCACGATGCGGCTGAACAGCAGCTTGCGGAAGAGCTGGAGGAACTCGGAGCGCTCGCTGAGCTGTTCCGCCTCGGCCTTGGGCACGCCGAAGTTCTCCAGGACCTCGACCCCGCGCAGCCGGTCGCGCATGAGGTAGCAGCCCTCGATGACGAAGTCCTCGCGCTCGCGCAGTTCGGCCTCGGTGAGCTGCTGGTAACAGTCGCGCAGCGCCATGCGCCCGAAGGCCACGTGCCGGGCCTCGTCCTGCATGACGTAGGCCAGGATCTGCTGGGGCAGCGGCTTGTCGGTGGTGTCCCGGATCATGCCGAAGGCGGCCAGCGCGAGGCCCTCGATCAGGACCTGCATGCCGAGGTACGGCATGTCCCAGCGGCTGTCGCGGAGGGTGTCGCCGAGCAGCGACTGGAGGTTGTCGTTGATCGGGTAGACGAGGCCGATCTTCTCGTGCAGGAAGCGGGCGTAGATCTCGGCGTGCCGGGCCTCGTCCATGGTCTGGGTGGCGGAGTAGAACTTCGCGTCCAGGTCGGGCGCGGACTCCACGATCCGGGCGGCGCAGATCATCGCCCCCTGCTCACCGTGCAGGAACTGGCTGAACTGCCAGGACGCGAAGTGCTGCCGCAGCTCGCCCTTGTCACGGTCGGTCATCTTCGCCCAGTACGGCGTCCCGTACAGGGACATGGCCTCGTCGGGGGTGCCGAGCGGGTCGTACGGGTCGACCTCCAGCTCCCAGTCGATGCGCTTCTGCCCGTCCCACTGCTTGTCCTTGCCCTTCTGGTACAGGGCGAGCAGGCGGTCGCGGCCGGCGTCGTACTCCCAGGTGAACCGGGCCGAGCCACTGGCCGGCACCTCCCACGGCGCGTCTCCCGGGTCCTTGGCGTACAGGTCGTTGGTCGGCATACCCCGCAGGCTCACACGTAGACGCGCAGTCAACAAGTCGTGCGCGAGGGATTGACGACCTTACTGACAGGCAGTCTCATAAGAGGCGGACGACGTACTCCGGGGTAACGAGGTGAGAGAGTCATGACGACCCTGACGGAAGCGGAAGCGCTCGACGGGCTGCGCGACGCGCTCGGTCTGCTGAAGGACCGTGAGCAGGTGGCCGAGCGACTGCTCGTCTCTTCCGCCAAGCACTCCTTCGACCCGGACAAGGAGCTGGACTGGGACGCGCCCTTCGAGGAGGGCAAGTGGTTCTGGCCGCCGGAGCTCGTCTCGCTGTACGGCACCCCGATGTGGCAGCGGATGAGCGAGGAGCAGCGGATCCAGCTCTCCCAGCACGAGGCCGCCGCGCTCGCCTCGCTCGGCATCTGGTTCGAGCTGATCCTGATGCAGCTGCTCGTCCGGCACATCTACGACAAGGCGGCGACGAGCGCGCATGTGCGGTACGCGCTCACCGAGATCGAGGACGAGTGCCGGCACTCCAAGATGTTCGCCCGCGTGATCTCCCGCGGCGGAACCCCCTGGTACCCGGTCGGCAGGGCCCACCAGAACCTCGGCCGGCTCTTCAAGACCGTCTCCACCACCCCCGGTTCCTTCACGGCCACGCTGCTCGGCGAGGAGGTGCTGGACTGGATGCAGCGCCTGACCTTCCCGGACGAGCGCGTCCAGCCGCTGATCCGCGGGGTCACGCGCATCCACGTGGTCGAGGAGGCCCGGCACGTCCGCTACGCCCGCGAGGAGCTGCGCCGCCAGATGGTCACAGCGCCCAAGTGGTCGCAGGAGTTCACCCGGGTCACCTCCGGGGAGTTCGCGCGGATGTTCTCCATCGCCTTCATCAACCCGGACGTGTACACCAACGTCGGCCTGGACAAGCGGGAGGCCATGGCGCAGGTGAAGGCCAGCGGGCACCGGCGCGAGGTCATGCAGACCGGCGCCAAGCGGCTGACGGACTTCCTGGACGAGATCGGCGTACTGCGGGGCGTCGGCCGGCGCCTGTGGAAGTCCTCGGGGCTGCTGGCCTGACGCCCGGAACGGGGCGCACGCCTCGTACACGCCTCAGATACGACGCCTCGCGCACGCCTCACAGATGGGCGAGGATCTGGCGTACGGGGTGGCCGAGGGCCTCGGCGATCCCGGTCAGCTCGCCGTCCGTGAGCCAGGCCCGGTCCGGGTCGAGGACCTCGATCCGGAATCGCGCGAACCCCATCGGCCAGTCGTAGACCAGGTCGTTCAGCGAGATGTCCGCGGCGCAGCAGGGGACGGTGACGTCGAGCGTGGCGAAGCCTTCCTCGGAACGCTCCGTGATGGCCTCGCCCAGCCGGCTTTCGCCGCACAGGTCCGCGCCGCAGCGGGGGCAGGCGACCCGCTCCAGGTTCGCGAAGCAGTGCACCACTTCCACGGTGTCGTGCCAGCGCGCCTCAAGGCCCCGTCGCCCCTGCTCGCAGAGCATTCCGGCGAGTGCCGCGGCGGCCCGGTCCGCCGCCGCGCGCTCCGGCCGCCAGTACGGATCCTCCGGGATCACGATCAGCCAGTTGTCGCTCATCCCCCACCTCCGGCCGCCATCCCCCACCTCCAGCCGCCACCGTAGCGCCGCCCCGGTTACGCTGCGGGACATGACCCCGCAGGCCGCCACCCCCGCCTACCGTCGCCTCAGTGTCGAGGAGCGGCGGCGCCAGCTGCTCGACACGGCGCTCTCGCTCTTCGCGCACCGCGCCCCGGAGGACGTGTCGCTGGACGACGTCGCGGAGGCGGCCGGGGTGTCACGGCCGCTGGTGTACCGGTACTTCCCCGGCGGCAAGCAGCAGCTGTACGAGGCCTCGCTCGGGTCGGCCGCCGAGGAGCTGCGGGAGTGCTTCGACGAGCCCCGCGAGGGCCCGCTGCTGCCCCGGCTGTCCCGGGCGCTCGACCGGTATCTGGCGTTCGTGGACGAGCACGACGCCGGGTTCAGCGCGCTGCTGCAGGGCGGCAGCGTGGTGGAGACCTCGCGGACCACGGCCATCGTCGACGGGGTGCGCCGGGCGGCGGCCGAGCACATCTACCGTCACCTCGGCGTCGCCGAGCCGGGCCCGCGGCTGCGCATGACCGTCCGGATGTGGATCACCGCGGTGGAGGCGTCGTCCCTGATCTGGCTCGACGAGGGCAAGCAGCCGCCGGTGGAGGAGTTGCGGGACTGGCTGGTCGAGCAGTTCGTGGCGGTCCTCCTGGTGACCGCCGCCCGGGACCCGCAGACGGCCGCCCTCGGCGCCGTGCTCTCCGATTCCGGCCGGGGCTGATCGCGTGAAGAGCCAGGACACCCCCTTCGAGGGCGGCCCCATGGACGGACGGGTGCTGCCGGTACTGGTCGGCCCGACGGGTCACCCCCCGAAGACGTACCGCATCCCCGTCCCGGACAACGCCGGCGGCCCGCCCACCGTGCTCGTCTACCGCCGTGTCCCGCGCGGGCACAGCAAGAGGCTGGGGCTGGTGCTGGGGTGGAAGTACGCGTACGACCCCGGGGGCGAGCGCCACGGCGACCGGATCCGCTGGCCATGGTCGAGGCCGGCCGCCCGGCCGGAAAGCGGTCCGGACGACACGCCGTCCGGCAACCCGGACGACGCGACCGGGTGACTTCGCTGGGCCGAACCGCGTACACAGAGGTCATATTTCACGGCACAACGTCTGATTATCACCGTGCGGAAGCGGGCGGAGGGTCCGTTCGCCCCGCATCGGAGGTGATGACGTGTCAGACGTGTCAGGAGTGCTTCTGCGCCTGGCGAGTGCGGCCGCCGTCGCGGCTCAGGCGGTCCTCGTGGCGCCCGCACCCGCGGTCGCCGCGCCCGAACCGCAGCGGCCGGTATCCGAGCTGCTGACGGACCTGCGGAGCCTGTACCGGCAGACCGAGCAGGCCACGGAGACCTACAACGCCACCGCGGAGAGGCTCACGCGGCAGCGGTCCGAGGTCAGGCGGCTGGACGGCGAACTGGCCCGCGCCCGGCTGGCGTTGCAGGACAGCCAGGGCGACGCCGGACGGCTGGCCCGGCAGCAGTACCAGTCCAGCTCCGCGTTCTCCCCCTACCTGCGGCTGCTCCTGGCCCGGGATCCGCAGCAGGCGCTGGACGAGGGCCACGTCATCGGCCGGCTCTCCCGTGAGCGCGTCAGGACGGTGGACCGGCTCGCCGGCACGGAACAGCGCAAGGACGCGCTCGCCAGGACGGCCCGCAAGGCGCTGGACACCGAGCTGGCGCTGGCCGACAAGCAGCGCACGGCGCGGGACGACGTGAAGGGCAGGCTGGCCGACGTCGAACGCCTCCTCGCCTCCCTCACCCCCGAACAGCTGAGCGCGGTGGCCCGGCTGGAACAGACGGGTGTCGCCACCGCCCAGCGCGCTCTCACCACCTCGGGCGCCCTCGGCCCCGACCGCCCCGCCTCCGCCGAGGGCGACCTCGCGGTCCGCTACGCCATGGCCCAGCTCGGCAAGCCGTACCAGTGGGGCGCCGTCGGCCCCGCCTCCTACGACTGCTCCGGCCTGACCTCCCGGGCCTGGGACCACGCGGGCACCCCGATCCCCCGCACCAGCCAGGAACAGTGGTCCCGGCTGCCGAGAATCCCCCTGAACGAGCTGCGCCCCGGCGACCTCGTCCTCTACTTCCCCGACGCCACCCACGTCGCGATGTACGTCGGCAACAGCAAAATCGTCCAGGCCCCCCGCCCCGGCGAACCAATCAAAATCTCCCCCCTCGCCTCCAACCCCATCCTGGGCGCAGTCCGCCCAGACGCAAACGTCCGGACCAACCCCCTAGGGGCGCGAGGAACTGCGCGACCAACCACGACGAACCCGCGCCCGCCAGTGCCCCCACACCCCAACGGCGCCTAGGCAGCCCCACCCCAACCTCAACCAATCCACCCACCCCAGGCCCGACAAACCCAGGGGCGCGGGGAACTGCGCGACCAACCACGACGAACCCGCAGCCGCCACCACCCCCGCACCCCAACGGCGCCTACGCCCCCGTCAGCGAAGCCAAGTACGCGTTCGTCTTCTCCGGCTCATAGAAGAAGTTCTCGAAGTCCGCCGGATCGTTGAACCCATTGGCGAACCGGTCCGCCGCCGGCTGCAACTGCCCCGCCGCACCGATCAGGTTGAGAACATGCTCCGGCGGCGGAGCCAGCATCGCGTTCGTCCACTTGGTGACGTGCCGCGCCGTGTCCCAGTACCGGTCGAACGTCGCCCGCATCCACTCCTCGTCGAACGGCTTGTCCTCCCGCTCGAGAATCGAGGCGAGGTACGCGGCCGCGCACTTGGACGCGGAGTTGGAGCCCTGGCCGGTGATCGGGTCGTTGGCGACGACCACGTCGGCCACGCCGAGGACCAGGCCGCCCGAGGGCAGCCGGCCGATGGGGTTGCGGACGGTCGGCGCGTACCGGCCGGCCAGCGTGCCGCCGGCGTCCGTCAGCTCGACCTTGGTGGCCCGCGCGTACTCCCACGGAAGGAACTTCTCCATGAGTTCCAGGGTCAGGGAGAGGTGTTCCGCCGGGTCCTTGACGCCGTTGAAGACGTCGACCGGACCGCCGGGTATGCCCTCCCAGAACAGGATGTCGGCGCGGCCCGAGGTGGTCAGGGTCGGCATGACGAACAGCTCGCCGACACCGGGGACCAGGTTGCAGCGGACCGCTTCGAACTCCGGGTGCTCCGGACGCGGGCCCATGCCGTGCACGTACGCCACCGCGAGGGCGCGCTGCGGCTCGGTGTACGGGGAGCGCTCGGGGTCGCGGGCGAACATGGACACCAGTTCGCCCTTGCCGGCCGCGACGAGGACGAGGTCGTAGGCGCGGGAGAAGTAGTCGAGGTCGCCGACGGCCGCGCCGTGGATGACCAGCTGGCCGCCGCGCTGGGCGAAGGTCTCCATCCAGCCGGCCATCTTGACCCGCTGGTCGATGGACTGCGCGTACCCGTCCAGCTTGCCCACCCAGTCGATGGCCCGCTGGGTCGGACCGGGGTCGTGCGAGCCGGGGGCCGCGACCGAGACGCCGAGTCCTTCGATCTTCGGGGCCTGGGACTCCCAGAAGTTCAGCTGGAGATCGCGCTCGTGCTGCAGTGCGGTGTGGAACATGCACTGCGTCGACATGACCCGGCCGGAGCGGATCTCGTCCGCGGTCCGGTTCGACATCAGGGTGACCTCGTAGCCGTGCGACTGCAGGCCGAGGGCGAGCTGGAGACCGGACTGGCCGGCTCCGACGACGAGTATCTTCCGCATGCGGGTGGTGGCTCCTAGTTCGGGACTACTCGGGGATTTCGTCGAGCGCGTGGCCCACCAGGGCCAGGAGGGTCTCGATCGCCGAGATCCGGCGCCGCGCATCCATGATCATGACAGGGATGTGCGCGGGTATCGTCAGCGCATCCCGGACGTCCTCCGGGTCGAACCGCTCGCTGTTGTCGAAGTGGTTGACCGCGACGACGTACGGCAGTCCGCAGCTCTCGAAGTAGTCCAGCGCCGGGAAGCAGTCCTTCAGGCGGCGGGTGTCGGCCAGGACGACGGCGCCGATCGCGCCGCGCACCAGGTCGTCCCACATGAACCAGAACCGCTGCTGGCCCGGGGTGCCGAACAGGTAGAGGACGAGGTCCTCGTCGAGCGTGAGACGGCCGAAGTCCATGGCGACCGTGGTGGTCAGCTTCTCGGGCGTGTCCGACAGGTCGTCGGTGCCCTCGCTGGCCTGGGTCATCAGCGCCTCGGTCTGCAGCGGCGTGATCTCCGAGACGGCGGTGACCAGCGTGGTCTTGCCGACGCCGAAGCCGCCCGCCACCACGATCTTGGTGGCGACGGGAGCCCTGCTGCGGTCCGTCTGCCAGGACTTCAGGTTCTCGTCGGGATCGGCGAACCGGTCGACGAGGGGGGCGCCTCCGAGGGAGGCGGTGGCGTCAGAGACGGCGGAGTCCACTCAGCACCCTTTCCAGCAGAGCGCGGTCCGGGCGGCCGGTGCCGTGACCGGTTCCGGTGCCGTACACACGGATCTTTCCCTGGTCCGCGAGGTCACTGAGCAGGACCCGGACCACGCCGAGCGGCATCTTCAGCAGCGCGGCGATCTCGGCCACCGTACGCATACGGCGGCAGAGTTCGACGATGGCCCGCATCTCCGGCATGACCCGGGTGCTGAGGGAACCATTCGTCAGTTCCTTGCGCTCCTCGGGGGCTTCGATCGCCGCCGTGCTGGCCACGAACGTCTCCACGAGGAGGACGTGACCGAAGCGGGTACGACCGCCGGTGAGCGAGTAGGGCCGGACGCGGGCGGCCTTGCGGTCGCCGCCGCGCACCGGGAGCTGGTTCGTCTTGGCTGTGCCGCTCATCGGAGACTTCCCGTCGACTCGGCTTCCATGGATTTACGTAGCTCGCTGCGGAGTTCGGGGGTCAGGACGTGTCCGGCACGGCCGACGAAGAGGGCCATGTGGTACGCCACCACGCTCATGTCGCACTCGGCCGAACCGTGCACCCCGAGCAGCGAGCCGTCGCTGATCGCCATCACGAAGAGGCTGCCCTCGTCCATGGCGACCATGGTGTGCTTGGTCGCGCCGTACTCCATCAGCTTGGCGGCGCCGAGCGTGAGGCTGCCGATCCCGGAGACGACGGTGGCGAGGTCGGCGGAGGAGCCGCGGGGGCCCTTCACCGGACGGCTGTTGCGGGACTCCTCCAAGTGGGCGGGGTCCGAGGACAGCAGGAGCAGTCCGTCGGAGGAGACGACCGCGACGGACTGGATGCCGGGTACTTCCTCGATCAGGTTGGTCAGCAGCCAGTGCAGGTTGCGTGCTTCCTTGCTCAGTCCGTAGGTACTGGGCGTGGTCAACTGCTTGCCTCCTCGGCTGGGCCCCCCGTGCTTGGTTCGGTGTGCGACGCGATCTCTGCCTCCACCTCGCGGTAACCGGCCTGCGCGCCCTGGCGGAAGCCGCCGAGTCTGCGGCGCAGGGCGTCGGCGTCCACGGAGGCGCTGCGCTGGCGGGGCGGGGCGGCGGGTGTGGTGATCCTGGGGGTGCGCTTGGGGAGGCCCTTGCTGGTTACCTGCGGCGCGTTGGCCGTTTGCGCCTCGGCTTCGCCTTCGGCGTCGGATTTCCCACCCGCACCGCCCGTGACGGTTTCGTCGTCCAGTGCGGGTGGCCCCTGTGGGGGTACCTCGCCGTCGGCGGCTGCCGGTACGCGTACGCCGTGGGCGGGTGCGCCGTCGGCGGGTGACGGCGCGCGGACGCCGAGCGCGTTCGGGGCCGCCGCCGGCTCGGGGGGTGTCGGGTCCGTCGTGAGGTCCGGGAGCAGGAGCTCCATCGTCGTCTCGGGGAGGGACTCGGGGAAGGACTCGGAGAGGGACTCCGGGAAGGTTTCCGCCGGTTCCTTCGGGCGGGTCGGGGACTCCGTGTCCGCGCGAGTGTGGGTCTCCGTGGGCTCGGGCTCCGCGCCGGACTGTTCCGCGTCGCGTACCGCCCGTTCCGCCAGCGCCACCAGAGGGTCCTTGTCCTTGGCGCGGGCGGGCAGGACGTTGGAGTTGGCCTCGGCGTCGGCGCCGGGCAGGGAGAAGGTCTGGGTGGTGTCGGAGAGGGTGGCCGGGGACGGGACCGTGACGGCCGGGGCCTCGGCGAGCAGGACCCGGGACAGCACGACGACCGCGGCCACCCCGCCCTGCTTCTGCTCGCGCAACTGGACGCGGACGCCGTGGCGGTGCGCGAGGCGGGCGACGACGTAGAGGCCGAGGCCCAGGCCGTCCTGGCCCTCCTGGTCGTACGGCGACTCCGGATCGAAGTCGGCGAGGCGGGAGTTGAGGCGGTCGAGGCGGTCGGACGTCATGCCGATGCCCTCGTCCTGGACGGAGACCATCACCTCGCCGCTCTCCAGCAGCCAGCCGGAGACCTCGACGGGCAGGTCCGGCGGGGAGAACGAGGTGGCGTTCTCCATGAGTTCGGCCAGCAGGTGGGAGAGGTCGTCGGCCGCGAAGCCCGCGATGTGGGCGTGCGGGGGCAGGGCGGCGATGCGGACGCGTTCGTAGCGCTCGATCTCGCTGACCGCCGCGCGGAGCACGTCGACCAGCGGGACCGGGCCGTGGTGCTGCTGGACGTGCTCGGTGCCGGAGAGGACCAGGAGGTTCTCGCTGTGCCGGCGCATGACCGTGGCGAAGTGGTCCAGCTTGAAGAGCGTGGCGAGCCGCTCGGGGTCCTGCTCGCGCTCCTCCAGGCCCTCGATGACCGCCAGTTGACGCTCGACCAGGCCGAGCGTGCGCAGCGCGAGGTTGACGAACGTGCCGCCGATGCCGGTGCGCAGCCGCTCCAACTGGGCTGCGGACTGGGCGAGTTCGGTGCGCAGCTCCTCGCGGGCGTCGGCCATCTTCTGCCGCTGCCCGACCAGGTGCTTGCGGTCGGTCTCCAGCGTGCCGATCCGCTCGTGCAGGGTGACGGCGTGCGCGTGCAGGGCGTTGACCGAGCGGACGACCTGGGCGAACTCGTCGTTGCGGCCGGTGAAGGCGATCGGGTCCTGGGCCGCGGGGTCCTCGGCCCCGGCCAGGCGGGCGGAGCCGCGGCGCAGGACCGACAGGGGGCGGGTCAGGGTGCGGGCCATGGCGGTGGCGATGCCGACGGCGACCAGCATCAGGGCGCCGAGGACGGCGATCCGGATCTCCAGGGCGGTGACGTCGTCGTCCCGGAGCTGGGCCAGGTCCTTGGTGCGGTGGTCGTAGAGGGCCGCCTCCGTGCCGCGCATCAGGTCGATGCGCGCGGACAGGGCCGCGTCCAGCTTCTTGCCGCTGGTCGCCAGGTCGCTGTCGCTGAGCGTGGGCTCGTCGGTGAGGGCGGCGAGGTACGTGTCGGCGGAGTTGACCTCGGGGCCGGTGACCGTGGAGTCGTAGGAGTCGACGGCCGACTGCGGGGCGCCGGCGCGGAAGCCCGCGAGGTCCGCGTCGGCGCGCAGCCGGGCCAGCTGGGCAGCGGCGGTGAGCGCGTCGCGCTGCTTGCGGTCGGCGTCGGTGGGGGTGCTGGTCGTGACGGGCAGGCCGGTGATCGGGTCGATCACGGTCTGCTGGGTGGCCGGCACGCTGAGCGCGGCCAGCAGCAGGCCGCGGGAGGCGGCGGACTGCTGGACGGCGGAGTCCAGTTCGGCGAGCGCGTACGCGCCGGAGCCGGCCCGCGGGGGCATCTTCTCGGCCAGTTGCTCGGCGAGCCGGTGCAGTGCGGTGATGGTGTCCGAGTACGCCTGGTGGGTCTTGAGGGCGCTCGTCCTGCCGGTGAGCGCGGCGTGCCGGACGGCCGCGATGCCGTCGAGGCCCGTGCGCAGCGCGGCCGGGATGTCGGTGTCGGCGCGCAGGTCCTCGACCTGGCGGTCGACCCGGGCGCTGCGCTGCTCGGACGGGGCCTGGGACTTGGGGCGCCCGGCCGCGACGTAGGAGGTGACCTCGTCGCGTTCGTCGGCGAGGGAGTGGGCGAGCGTGAGCGCGTCCTGGGTACGGCCGGCCAGTGTGACCAGTTCCTGGGAGTCGCTGACGTCCGCGGAGGCCGTGAGCAGCGCGGGGGCGCCTGCTGCGGCGATGGCCGCGGCCACCACGGCCACGGCCACGATCAGCCGGTTGCGCACGTGTGTGGGGCGGCCGGTGCCCACGGGGGTCCGCTCGGCGGCCCCCTCGGGGGCCGACTGCCTGCCTGTGCGCCGAGGCCGCTTCATCTGCACCGGTGCTCGCATTCCTGAACTCGTCTACCCAGGGGCCCGGATGGCGCCCCGTGGTCTCGGTGCCAAGTGGTGCGTACACCCGGTTCGTACGGTTTCCGACCCTCCCAGCGCCGGTGGGCGATGGTCGCGCATCACCTGACCCGCCACCCGAAGGAGTGAACATCGGAGGGGAGTTGGCGGGCAAGTTCCTCGGGCGCCTGCTCCGGTCCCGCGCGGCGGGCCGGTTGGACGCGCGGGACTGGCTTTGGCAGTATTCGCCGCCACGCGTTTCCAGAGCATGTCAATTGACCCTAATTCAGGCGCGTGACCTGCGCGGTCGTGCCAATTCGGCTGGGGTTGACGGTCTTTTGGGGAGCCTGTGAAGGGCTCGTGCAGACTGGCTGAATGCGAACCGATCTCGTTTCGGAACCCGGCGACGCCTACCGCCCCAACGAGGACTTCGCCGGTGTCGGGCTACCCGCCTCCGGTCAGGGTGGTTGTGTGATCTTGCTGGACGGGGTGACGCCACCGCGTGACGGCGCGGGGTGTCTGCATTCCGTCCCCTGGTTCACCGCACACCTCGGCGGCGCCCTGACCGAACTGACCGTTTCCGACCGAGATCTGACGCTCCCGGAGATCCTCGCGCGCGCCATCACGTCTACCGCGCAGGCCCACGCTCACACCTGTGACCTTTCTCACCCGCGTACGCCTCAGGCGACCGTCGTCCTGACCCGCTGGTCAGCCGAGACCGTGGAGTACCTGGTCCTGTCCGACTCCACCCTGCTGCTGCGCGCGCCGGACGGCACGGTCACCCCGGTCCTGGACGACCGTCTCGCCCGCCTGCCCCGCTCCGCCCTCGCCACGGACACGCTGGTCGACGCCACGCTGCGCAACAAGGAGGGCGGCTTCTTCACGGCCGCCGCCGACCCCTCGGCCGCCGCCCGCGCGGTCGCCGGCACCGTGCCCCGCTCCGGGGTCCGGGCCCTGGCCGCCCTGACGGACGGCGCCACCCGCTGGACGGACACGTTCCGCGAGGGCGACTGGACGGCCCTCTTCGATCTCCTGGTGAAGGACGGCGCGCGCGCCCTGGTCGAGCGGGTGCGGGAGCTGGAGGAGGCGGACCGCGAGGAGCGGGCGTCCCTGAGGCGCGCCAAGACGCACGACGACGCGTCGGTGGTGTACGTGGAGCTGTGAGCGCGTGGCCGGCGTCCCGGGGCGCCGGAGCCCGGCCGGCGTTCCCGGGCGCCGGGACCGGCCGCTGCGGCACCGCTACTACTCCATGACGCCGGGACCGGCCTCTGCGGCGCCGCTACTTCTCCATGACCCCGTTCAACTGGTTGAGCAGCCGGGCCAGTTCCGACACCTCGTGGCGGTCCCAGTGGGCGAGCTGGCTGACGTAGCGGGCGCGGCGGGCCTCGCGGACCCGGCCGACGCGACCGCGGCCCTCGTCGGTGAGGGTGACCAGCGAGGCGCGGCCGTCGGCCGGGTCGGGCTCGCGGGCGACCAGGCCCAACTCCTCCAGGGCGCGCAGCTGACGGGACATGGTGGCCTTGCCGACGCCGATGTAGCCGGCGAGGTCGGTGGCACGCTGGCCGCCGAGTTCGTCGAGCCGGATGAGCAGGCCGTACGCGGAGGACTCGAGGTCGGGATGGACCTCGCGGGCCATCTCGCCCTGGTTCGCGCGGGCGCGCCGGAACAGTACGGTCAACTCCCGCTCCAGCGACAGGAATTCCTGGTCCGCGACGCCGGGCGTCACCTCGGCGGCGACGCCCTGTACGTCGCCGTTTGCGTGCTCGTGCACGTCAGCACCCCTGCTTGGTTTCGCGATCCTGAAAGTTTCCGTCGAACGCCGTCGTTGCCGCAGCTCCGTCAGTATTTCGCAGGCGTAGACCAACGGCAGCCACCGGACCCCCTTCCCTTCCACTATCTACGTGCGTAGCTTTTTCACGAAGCACCAAATGGCATGCCCACGCCAGTGGGCCGGCGGTCACCACACGGTCCCCCCACCTCTTCTCGGAGGAACGTCATGCCCGTGCACAGACCCGGCTCCATCCGCCCGCGTCCGCTCGCCGTCCTCGTCACGGCCCTGCTCGCGGCGCTGTCGCTCACGCTCCCGCTCACCACCGCCCAGGCCGCGACCGTCCCCGCCCGCGGCTCCGCCCACATGGGCATGGGCGTCCTGGCCCACGACGGCCAGGACGGCTCCCCCGTCTCCGGTGACGCCACCCAGACCGAGGGTGTCGACGTCTCCAGCTACCAGGGCAACGTCGCCTGGAGCACGCTGTGGAACAGCGGGGTCCGCTGGGCCTACACCAAGGCCACGGAGGGCACGTACTACACGAACGCGTACTTCGCGCAGCAGTACAACGGCTCGTACGACGTCGGCATGATCCGCGGCGCGTACCACTTCGCGACCCCGGACACCACGAGCGGTGCCACCCAGGCGAACTACTTCGTGGACCACGGCGGCGGCTGGTCCCGCGACGGCAAGACGCTGCCCGGCGCGCTCGACATCGAGTGGAACCCGTACGGCGCCGCCTGCTACGGCAAGACGCAGAGCGCGATGGTCACCTGGATCCGCGACTTCCTCACCACCTACAAGGCGCGCACCGGCCGGGACGCCGTGATCTACACGGCCACCAGCTGGTGGACCCAGTGCACCGGCGACTACGGCGGCTTCGCCGTGAACAACCCCCTGTGGATCGCCCGCTACGCCTCGGACCCGGGCACGCTCCCGGCGGGCTGGTCGTACTACACGATGTGGCAGTACACCTCGACCGGCCCGACGGTCGGGGACCACGACAAGTTCAACGGCGCCCTGGACCGGGTCCAGGCCCTGGCCAACGGCTGAACCCAACAGCACGCGGAAGCGGCGGCCGCCCCCGGGACGGCCGCCGTTCCCGTGCGCTGTTCCCGCCCACGGGCGGGCGTACTCGGTCGTCGGCGGGGTGGTCCCGGTCGGCGGTCGGTGGGGTTCGTGCTGCGTTGGTGCTCCGCGCCGGGCGGGATCATGCTGGTCAGGAGAGGCCTGCCTGCCGAGCTAGGCGAGATGAGCGGCGATGGAGCGACAGTCGACGTACACGGCCACGGCCACCATCGATGAGCAGGGGATCCTGACCGGCTGGAGCGAGGGCGCCCAGCGGCTGCTCGGCTACGAGCCCTCGGCGGTGGTCGGACGGCCGGCCACGGGACTGCTCGCCGCGGAGAGTGAGGCCGCCTGGAGGGAGCTGGCCGGGCAGCAGCGCTGGAACGGCACCGTGCCGCTGCGGCACCGGGACGGCCGGCGCCTGGATCTCGGCCTGCTCGCGCATCGCCGTACGTCGGGCACGGGGCCCAGCGACTGGCTGGTGGTCACCGCCGTACCCGCCCGCCCGCGCCCGCCCGAGGGGGTGCCGCTGGAGGAGTGGGCCTTCCTGCAGTCCCCTTTCCCGCTCGGCATCTTCGACACCGACCTGCGTCTGATGCGCGCCAACCGCCGTCTGGAGCGGGCGCTGTCCCTGCCCGAGGCGGCGATCCGGGGACTGCGGCTGACCCACATCGTGCCCGGCGCCGCCGGTGAGGAGGCAGACCGGGCGATGCGCCGGGTGCTGGAGACCGGCCGGCCGCAGGAGGTGCCGGCCCTGCTCGGCGCGGACGCGGACGCGGACACCGGCGGGCCCACCGTCCTCACCCCGCTGAAGGACGCCGACGGCCACGTGCGCGCCGTCTGCCTGGCCACCCACCAGCACGCCGCCCAGGGCCCCGCCCCCGTACAGCGACCCGAACCGCACCTCGCCGCCGAACCACACCTCTCCGCGGAACCGCCCGCCTCCGCCGAACCGCACCGCACCCGCCGCTACTCACGCACCCGCGGCACGAACCTGTCCCTCCGGCGCAGCCTGCTCCCGCACCCGCTGCCCGACCAGGACGCGCTGGAGCTCGCCGCCCGCTATCTGCCCGCCGCCACCCGGGCCGGGGTGGGCGGCGACTGGTTCGACGTGATCCCGCTGTCCGGAGCGCGGGTCGCCCTGGTGGTCGGCGACGTCGTCGGGCACGGCATCCACGCCTCCGCCACCATGGGCCGGCTGCGCACCGCCGTCCGCACCCTGGCCGACGTCGACCTGCCCGCCGACGAGCTGCTCACCCACCTCGACGACCTCGTGCTGCGCCTGGCCGCGGACGAGGGCGTCGCGGACCCGGCCGGCGAGTCCGCCGGCGGCATCGGCACCACCTGTCTGTACGCGGTCTACGACCCCGTCACGCGCCGGTGCACCGCGGCCCGTGCCGGTGCGCCGCCGCCCGCCGTGGTCACCCCGGACGGCGCGGCCCGGTTTCTCGACGTGCCCGCGGGTCCGCCGCTGGGGCTCGGCGGGCTGCCCTTCGAGGCCCTGGAGACCGAGCTGCCCGAGGGGAGCCTGCTCGCCCTCTACACGGACGGGCTGCTGGAGGCCCGCGACCACGACATCGACGAGGAGCTGGACAAGCTGTTCGCCGCGCTCGCGCGCCCCGCGCCGACCTTGGACGCCGTCTGCGACCAGGTCCTCGACGACCTGCTCGACCACCGTCCCGAGGACGACATCGCCCTGCTGGTCGCCCGCACCCGGGCGCTGCACCCCGGCCGGGTCGCCACCTGGGAGCTGGACAGCGCCCCCAGCGTCGTCGGCCGCGCCCGCCAGCACGCCGACGAGCAGCTCTCCGCCTGGGGGCTGGACGAGGCCGCCTTCAGCACCGAGCTGATCGTCAGCGAGCTGGTCACCAACGCCATCCGCTACGGCCGGCCGCCCATCCGGCTGCGGCTCATCCACCAGGACTCCACCCTGATCTGCGAGGTCTACGACTCCAGCGGCTCGACCCCGCACATGCGGCGCGCCCGGATGTTCGACGAGGGCGGCCGGGGCCTGCTCCTCGTCGCCCAGCTCACCGCCCGCTGGGGCACCCGGCACGACCGGATCGGCAAGACGGTGTGGGCGGAGCAGCGGGTGGGCTGAGCGGAGGGCGGGCGGAGCAGCGGGTGGGCGTGGAATGACCGCTGCCCCGCCGCGCGGACGCGGCGGGGCAGCGGGGTCGTGCATCGGTCACCTGTCGTGCCTCGGTCACCTGTGGCGGCGGGCGGTGTTCACCTGTGGTGTCACGCGGCGACCGGCACCTGGGGCTCCGCCCCGTTCGTGGCGGGCGCGAGCGCCAGTTCCAGGACCTGGCGGACGTCGGTCACGGCGTGGACGTCGAGCTTGTCCAGCACCTCGGCCGGGACGTCGTCCAGGTCGGCCTCGTTGCGCTTCGGGATGATCACCGTGGTGATCCCGGCCCGGTGCGCGGCGAGCAGCTTCTGCTTGACGCCACCGATGGGCAGCACCCGCCCGGTCAGCGAGACCTCACCGGTCATCGCCACGTCGGTGCGGACCAGCCGCCCGCTGAGCAGCGACGCCAGCGCCGTCGTCATGGTGACGCCCGCGCTCGGACCGTCCTTCGGGACCGCGCCCGCCGGGAAGTGGATGTGCACACCCCGGTCCTTCAGGTCGGCCACCGGAAGCTCCAGTTCGGCACCGTGACTGCGCAGGAAGCTCAGCGCGATCTGCGCGGACTCCTTCATCACGTCGCCGAGCTGGCCGGTCAGGGTCAGGCCCGCCGCGCCCGTCTCCGGGTCGGCGAGGGACGCCTCCACGTAGAGGACGTCGCCGCCCGCGCCGGTGACCGCGAGGCCGGTCGCCACACCCGGGACCGCCGTACGCCGCTCGGCCGGGTCCTGGGCGGACTCGGGCACGTGGTGCGGGCGCCCGATCAGAGCGCGCAGATCCTCGTCACGTACGGTGAACGGCAGTTCCCGCTCGCCGAGTTCGTGCTGGGCCGCGACCTTGCGCAGCAGCCGCGCGATGGACCGCTCCAGGGTGCGCACGCCCGCCTCGCGGGTGTACTCGCCCGCGAGCTTGCGCAGCGCGCTCTCGTCGAGCGTGACCTCGTCCGTGTTCAGGCCGGCCCGCTCCAGCTGGCGCGGGAGCAGGTGGTCACGGGCGATGACGACCTTCTCGTCCTCGGTGTAGCCGTCCAGGCGGACGATCTCCATACGGTCGGCGAGCGCCTCCGGGATCGCCTCCAGGACGTTGGCGGTGGCCAGGAAGACCACGTCCGACAGGTCGAGTTCGACCTCCAGGTAGTGGTCCCGGAAGGTGTGGTTCTGCGCCGGGTCGAGGACCTCCAGCAGGGCCGCCGACGGGTCGCCCCGGTAGTCGGATCCCACCTTGTCGATCTCGTCCAGCAGGACCACCGGGTTCATGGACCCGGCCTCCTTGACGGCACGCACGATCCGGCCGGGCAGCGCGCCGACGTACGTACGACGGTGACCGCGGATCTCCGCCTCGTCGCGGACGCCGCCGAGGGCGACGCGGACGAACTTGCGGCCCATCGCGTGCGCGACGGACTCACCGAGGCTGGTCTTGCCGACACCGGGCGGGCCGACGAGCGCGAGCACGGCACCGCCGCGGCGCCCGCCGATCACGCCGAGGCCGCGCTCACCGCGGCGCTTGCGCACGGCCAGGTACTCGGTGATGCGCGCCTTCACGTCCTCCAGACCCGCGTGCTCGGCGTCCAGGATCGCCTTGGCGCCCTGGATGTCGTAGGCGTCCTCGGTCCTCTCGTTCCACGGCAGTTCCAGGACGGTGTCCACCCACGTGCGGATCCAGGAGCCCTCGGGGGACTGGTCGCTGGACCGCTCCAGCTTGTCGACCTCCTTGAGGGCGGCCTCGCGGACCTTCTCGGGCAGGTCGGCGGCCTCCACGCGGGCGCGGTAGTCGTCGGACTCCTCGGCGGAGTCCTTGGAACTGTCGCCGTTCAGCTCGCGCAGTTCCTTGCGGACCGCTTCCAGCTGGCGCCGCAGCAGGAACTCGCGCTGCTGCTTGTCGACGCCCTCCTGGACATCCTTGGCGATGGTCTCGGCCACGTCCTGCTCGGCGAGGTGGTCGCGGAGCGCTTGCGTGGCGAGCTTGAGGCGGGCCACCGGGTCGGCGGTCTCCAGCAGTTCGACCTTCTGCTCGGTGGTCAGGAAGGGCGAGTAACCGGAGTTGTCGGCGAGCGCGGAGACGTCCTCGATGGCCTGGACACGGTCCACGACCTGCCAGGCGCCGCGCTTCTTCAGCCAGGCGGTGGCAAGTGCCTTGTATTCCTTGACGAGTTCGGTGACCTGGCCGGGTACCGGCTCGGGCACGTTCTCCTCGACACCGGCGCCCTCGACCCACAGTGCGGCACCCGGACCCGTGGTCCCGGCACCGATGCGCACGCGTGAGCGTCCGCGGACCAGCGCGCCCGGGTCGCCGTCGGCCAGCCGGCCGACCTGCTCCACCGTGCCGAGCACACCGGTCTTGGCGTACGTGCCGTCGATACGCGGAACCAGGAGCACCTTGGGCTTGCCCGGAGTGGACCGCACGGCGGCCTGGGCGGCCTCCACCGCGGCACGTACCTCGGCGTCGCTCAGGTCCAGCGGGACCACCATGCCGGGCAGCACGACCTCGTCGTCGAGCGGCAGCACAGGCAGGACGAGCGTGAACGCCATGGACTCATCAGCCATGATCTCCCCTTTGGCAGTCAACTTGAGCTATGTGGACTCAATGCGTGGGGCTCCGCCGATGTTCCCGAGTTGGTGTTCGCTGTGAGCGATCAGTGGGTCACGGTGGGGTCTTGGCTGGTGAGGGGGGTGGGGGCGGGATGACGCCTAAGGGGGTGGGGGGTGATGGCTGTACGCGGGTGCGGGTCGGGGGTGGCTGGTCGCGCGGTTCCTCGCGCCCCTTAGGGGGACTCGGTCGCCCCCGGTCGAAGGGTTGAGGGGATTCGCGGCGGCCTCGCAAGGGTCGGCGCGGTCGCATCGGCCGCCGGTCATCCGTAATTCCCGTGAACGTCAGGTCCGGTTCGAGCAGGATGGCCGTATGACTGGCGTGTACGACACCCCTGTTGTCCTGGACCGGCGCGAGGGCCCCTACGGGGAGGTGGTGCTGCGCAGACACGGGGATTTGCTCCAGATCATCGCCAACGGCTGCTTTCTGATGGACACGTCCGACGGGCGCTCGGAGCGGCTGCTGATCGACGCCGCGCGGGACGCGCTGGACTCCCGCCCGGCGCCGAACGTGCTGATCGGAGGGCTGGGAGTGGGATTCTCGCTCGCACACGCGGCGGCCGACCCGCGCTGGGGACAAATCACCGTGGTGGAACGGGAACCCGCCGTCATCGACTGGCATCGCACGGGTCCCCTGTCCGAGGTGTCCCGCGAGGCGCTCGCCGACCCGCGCACCGAGATCGTCGAAGCGGACCTGATCGCCTACGTCAATGAGACTTCGGACACGTTCGACGCCCTGTGTCTCGACATCGACAACGGCCCCTCCTGGACCGTCACCGAGGACAACGACAGCCTGTACGGACCGGCCGGACTCGCCTCGTGCGCAAGGGTGTTGAGCCCCGGCGGGGTACTGGCTGTATGGTCTGCCGAACCCTCTCCGGAATTTGAAGGAACCATGCGGAATGCCGGGTTCCAACAGGTGCGTACCGAAGAAGTGCCCGTTGCCCGGGGCGTTCCCGACGCGGTGCACCTCGCCGTCCGCCCTGGATAGCGACGGAACGCCCGGTCCCCGTAGGGTGCATCCCTGACGCGGATCATTCAAGCGTCGATGCAGTCATGGGATCACCCCACGGATTCCGGAAAGCAACATAGGCAACAGGGGCGGGCGATGGAGCAGACACACACCTCCCAGAACGGCGCGGCGACCACCACTCCGGGAGCGCAGCGCCGAGTGCTGGTCGTCGAGGACGATCCCACGATCGTCGACGCCATCGCGGCCCGGCTCCGCGCCGAGGGATTCCTCGTGCAAACCGCGTCCGACGGTCCGGCCGCGGTCGACACGGCCGAGGCCTGGCAGCCCGACCTGCTGATCCTCGACATCATGCTGCCGGGCTTCGACGGGCTCGAGGTCTGCCGGCGGGTCCAGGCGCAGCGGCCGGTGCCGGTGCTGATGCTGACCGCGCGGGACGACGAGACCGACATGCTGGTCGGCCTCGGGGTCGGCGCGGACGACTACATGACCAAGCCGTTCTCCATGCGGGAACTGGCCGCGCGGGTGCACGTCCTGCTGCGCCGGGTGGAGCGGGCCGCGCTCGCCGCCGCCACGCCGCGCTCGGGCATCCTGCGCCTCGGCGAGCTGGAGATCGACCACGCGCAGCGCCGGGTGCGGGTGAAGTCCGAGGACGTCCACCTGACGCCCACCGAGTTCGACCTGCTGGTGTGCCTGGCGAACACCCCGCGCGCGGTGCTCTCCCGGGAGCAGCTGCTGGCCGAGGTGTGGGACTGGGCGGACGCCTCCGGCACCCGGACCGTCGACAGCCACATCAAGGCGCTGCGCCGGAAGATCGGCGCCGAGCGGATCCGCACGGTGCACGGCGTCGGATACGCGCTGGAGACGCCGACGCCATGAGCGACGGGCGGGATACCGCACGAAGGAACCCCGGACCCCTCGGCGAGGATCCCTGGGGCGGTGTTCGCCCGTTCTCGATCAAGACCAAGCTGGGCGCTCTCGTCGTCATCGCGGTGCTGATCACCACCGGTCTGTCGATCGTCGCGGTGCACACCAAGACGGAGCTGCGCTTCATCATGGTGTTCTCGATGATCGCCACGCTGCTGATCACACAGTTCGTGGCGCAGTCGCTCACGGCTCCGCTGGACGAGATGAACGCGGTCGCCCGTTCCATCTCGCAGGGCGACTACACGCGCCGGGTGCGCGAGAACCGCCGGGACGAGCTGGGCGATCTGGCCCAGACGATCAACGTCATGGCGGACGAGCTGGAGGCGCAGGACCAGCAGCGCAAGGAGCTGGTGGCGAACGTCTCGCACGAGCTGCGCACGCCGATCGCGGGTCTGCGCGCGGTGCTGGAGAACATCGTCGACGGCGTCACCGATCCCGACCAGGAGACCATGCGGACGGCTCTGAAGCAGACCGAGCGCCTCGGCCGGCTGGTGGAGACCCTGCTGGACCTCTCCCGGCTGGACAACGGCGTCGTACCGCTCAAATTGCGCCGCTTCGAGGTGTGGCCGTACCTGTCCGGCGTGCTGAAGGAGGCCAACATGGTCGCCTCCGCGCGCGCGGGCATCGCCTCGGGCTCGGGCAGTCACACGCGCACGGACGTCCATCTGCACCTGGACGTCTCCCCGCCGGAGCTGACGGCCCACGCGGATCCCGAGCGCATCCACCAGGTCGTCGCCAACCTGATCGACAACGCGGTCAAGCACAGCCCGCCGCACGGCCGGGTCACGGTGCGGGCGCGGCGCGGGGCCCAGCCGGAGTCGCTGGAGCTGGAGGTCCTGGACGAGGGTCCCGGAATTGCCAGGTCGGAGTGGCACCGGGTGTTCGAGCGGTTCAACCGCGGTGTGGTGACCCGGCCTCACGGTCCGGGCAGCGACGGCGGCACCGGGCTCGGGCTGGCGATCGCCCGCTGGGCGGTGGATCTGCACGGCGGCCGGATCGGAGTGGCCGAATCCGAGCGGGGATGCCGGATCATCGTCACTCTTCCGGGACTCTCCTCCGTCCCGAGTTGACGTAGGGTTCGAACCGGAGGCCCAAGATCCATCTGTGTTCGCGCAGCCGGACACGTGTGATCAGGGACGGGCCCAGGACGCCGTCGTCCCGGGTCCTGTTCGGCGATCCCGCGCGCCCCGCCCCACATGCGGAACCACGCTTGTTTCCCGCCATATCAAGCCCTGAAACAAGATTTCCGATGTGACTTACACGACGATGAACGGGCCTGACCTGACCTTCCCGGTCTCGGAGGCGTAGCCTTTATTTCCGCTGTCCATCACCTTGTGAAGCGGAAGAGGGCGGTTGCCGCCGTGTCGCCACAGTCCCCCAGTAACTCGAGCATCTCGACCGAAGACCAAGCCGGGAAGAACCCGGCCGCTGCGTTCGGTCCCAACGAGTGGCTCGTCGACGAGATCTATCAGCAGTACCTCCAGGACCCGAATTCGGTAGACCGTGCCTGGTGGGACTTCTTCGCCGACTACAAGCCGGGAGCGCCCGCCGCCCCGGCTGCGGCGGGTACTGCGGCCGCGGGGGCCGCAGGGACCACCACACCGGCTCCCCCGGCACAGGCCGCTCCCGCCGCGGCCCCGGCCGCCCCCGTCCCGGCCGCGCCGGCGCAGCCCGCACAGGCGCCCGCTCAGCCGAAGGCGAAGGCCGCCGCCCCCGCCGCGCCCGCTCCCGCCGCCGCCAAGGCCCCCGCGGCTCCGGAGGGTCCCGAGCTGGTCACGCTGCGCGGTCCGGCCGCCGCGGTCGCCAAGAACATGAACGCCTCGCTGGAGCTGCCGACGGCCACCTCGGTCCGCGCGGTCCCGGTGAAGCTGCTGTTCGACAACCGCATCGTCATCAACAACCACCTCAAGCGCGCCCGCGGCGGGAAGATCTCCTTCACGCACCTCATCGGGTACGCGATGGTGCAGGCCATCAAGGCCATGCCGTCGATGAACTGGTCGTTCGGCGAGAAGGACGGCAAGCCGACCCTCGTCAAGCCGGCCCACGTCAACCTCGGCCTGGCCATCGACCTGGTGAAGCCCAACGGCGACCGCCAACTCGTCGTGGCCGCCATCAAGAAGGCCGAGACCCTGAACTTCTTCGAGTTCTGGCAGGCCTACGAGGACATCGTCCGTCGCGCCCGCGACAACAAGCTGACGATGGACGACTTCACCGGTGTCACGGTCTCCCTGACCAACCCCGGGGGCCTCGGCACCGTCCACTCCGTGCCGCGTCTGATGCCCGGCCAGTCCGTGATCATGGGCGTCGGCGCCATGGACTACCCGGCGGAGTTCCAGGGCACCAGCCAGGACACCCTGAACAAGCTCGGCATCTCGAAGGTCATGACGCTCACGTCGACCTACGACCACCGGGTGATCCAGGGCGCCGCCTCCGGCGAGTTCCTGCGCCAGGTCGCGAACCTGCTGCTCGGCGAGAACGGCTTCTACGACGACGTCTTCAAGGCGCTGCGCATCCCCTACGAGCCGGTCCGCTGGCTCAAGGACATCGACGCCAGCCACGACGACGACGTCACCAAGGCCGCCCGTGTCTTCGAGCTGATCCACTCCTACCGGGTCCGCGGCCATGTCATGGCCGACACCGACCCGCTGGAGTACCGCCAGCGCAAGCACCCCGACCTGGACATCACCGAGCACGGCCTCACCCTGTGGGACCTGGAGCGCGAGTTCGCGGTCGGCGGCTTCGCCGGCAAGTCCCTGATGAAGCTGCGCGACATCCTCGGCGTGCTGCGCGACTCGTACTGCCGCACCATCGGCATCGAGTTCATGCACATCCAGGACCCCAAGCAGCGCAAGTGGATCCAGGACCGCGTCGAGCGCGCGCACTCCAAGCCGGAGCGCGAGGAGCAGCTGCGCATCCTGCGCCGCCTGAACGCGGCGGAGGCCTTCGAGACCTTCCTGCAGACGAAGTACGTCGGCCAGAAGCGCTTCTCGCTGGAGGGCGGCGAGTCGGTCATCCCGCTGCTGGACGCGGTCATCGACTCCGCCGCCGAGTCCCGCCTGGACGAGGTCGTCATCGGCATGGCCCACCGCGGCCGTCTGAACGTCCTCGCGAACATCGTCGGCAAGTCGTACGCGCAGATCTTCCGCGAGTTCGAGGGCAACCTCGACCCGAAGTCGATGCACGGCTCCGGTGACGTGAAGTACCACCTGGGCGCCCAGGGCACCTTCACCGGCCTGGACGGCGAGCAGATCACGGTCTCGCTGGCCGCGAACCCCTCCCACCTGGAGACGGTCGACCCGGTCATCGAGGGCATCGTCCGCGCCAGGCAGGACATCATCAACAAGGGCGGCACGGACTTCACGGTCCTGCCGGTGGCGATCCACGGCGACGCGGCCTTCGCGGGCCAGGGCGTGGTGGCCGAGACCCTGAACATGTCGCAGCTGCGCGGCTACCGCACCGGCGGCACGGTCCACATCGTCATCAACAACCAGGTCGGCTTCACCGCGGCCCCCGAGTCCTCGCGTTCCTCCATGTACGCGACGGACGTGGCCCGCATGATCGAGGCCCCGATCTTCCACGTGAACGGCGACGACCCCGAGGCCGTCGTCCGGGTCGCGCGACTGGCCTTCGAGTTCCGCCAGGCGTTCAACAAGGACGTGGTGATCGACCTCATCTGCTACCGCCGCCGCGGTCACAACGAGTCGGACAACCCGGCCTTCACCCAGCCGCTGATGTACGACCTGATCGACAAGAAGCGCTCGGTGCGCAAGCTCTACACCGAGTCCCTCATCGGTCGTGGCGACATCACCCTGGAAGAGGCCGAGCAGGCCCTTCAGGACTACCAGGGCCAGCTGGAGAAGGTATTCACGGAGGTCCGCGAGGCCACCTCGCAGCCGGCCGCCGTGGACGTCCAGGCGCCGCAGGACGGCTTCCCGGTCGCGGTGCCGACCGCGATCTCCACGGAGGTCGTCAAGCGGATCGCCGAGTCCCAGGTCAACATCCCCGACTCCTTCCACGTGCACCCGCGTCTGCTGCCGCAGCTGCAGCGCCGTGCGGCGATGGTCGAGGACGGCACGATCGACTGGGGCATGGGCGAGACCCTCGCGGTCGGCTCCCTCCTGCTGGAGGGCACCCCGGTCCGCCTGTCCGGCCAGGACTCCCAGCGCGGCACCTTCGGCCAGCGCCACGCGGTCCTGATCGACCGGGAGACGGGCGAGGAGCGCACCCCGCTGCAGTACCTCTCCGAGGACCAGGCGCGCTACAACGTCTACAACTCCCTGCTGTCCGAGTACGCGGTCATGGGCTTCGAGTACGGCTACTCGCTGGCCCGCCCCGACGCGCTCGTGATGTGGGAGGCGCAGTTCGGCGACTTCGTCAACGGCGCGCAGACGGTGGTCGACGAGTACATCTCGGCGGCCGAGCAGAAGTGGGGCCAGACCAGCGGCGTCACGCTCCTGCTCCCGCACGGCTACGAGGGCCAGGGCCCGGACCATTCCTCGGCCCGTGTCGAGCGCTTCCTGCAGCTCTGCGCCCAGAACAACATGACGGTCGCGATGCCGACGCTCCCGTCGAACTACTTCCACCTCCTGCGCTGGCAGGTGCACAACCCGCACCACAAGCCGCTGATCGTCTTCACCCCGAAGTCGATGCTGCGTCTGAAGGCGGCGGCGTCGAAGGCGGAGGAGTTCACGAGCGGCGAGTTCCGCCCGGTCATCGGCGACGCGTCGATCACCGACCCGGCGGCCGTGAAGAAGGTCGTCTTCTGCGCCGGCAAGGTCTACTACGACCTGGAGGCCGAGCGGACCAAGCGCGGCGCCACCGACGCTGTGGCTGCCGAGGAGACGGCGATCATCCGCATCGAGCGCCTGTACCCGCTGCCGGGTGCGGAGATCCAGGCGGAGGTCAACAAGTACCCGAACGCCGCGAAGTACCTGTGGGTCCAGGAGGAGCCGGCGAACCAGGGTGCCTGGCCGTTCATCGCGCTCAACCTGATCGACCACCTCGACCTGGCGGTCGGCGCGGACCTCCCGGCCAGCGAGCGGCTGCGGCGCATCTCGCGCCCGCACTCCTCGTCCCCGGCCGTGGGCTCCGCCAAGCGCCACCAGGCCGAGCAGGAGCAGCTGGTGCGTGAGGTGTTCGAGGCGTAGGCCTCCGGCGGCTTCGCCGACACCCGGGGCCCGGTGCCGAGTTCTCCACTCGGCGCCGGGCCCTTCGGCGTTGGGCCCTTCTGGCCCCTTCGGCACTGGGCCCTCTGGGCCCTTCGGCCGGGGGCGCGTTCAGCTCGCCTGGGGTTCGAAGTCCCAGTAGGGCCGGTTGCGGGAGCGGGCCGAGATGGTGTGGACGTGCTGGTCGCCCAGCGTGGCGGCGAGGTCGGACAGGGCCTCCTGCTCGACCTTCTCGGCCTGCTGACGGTCCCTCAGGGCGCGCAGGTCGGCCGCGTGGGCGACACGGGCGGACAGGGTCAGCGGGTGGGTGCGGCCCAGGGACTCGGTGGCCCTCGTGATGGTCACCCTGCTGAGGTCGGCGGCGGACTCCGTGTCGCCGACGAGGTTGCGCAGGGCGGAGGCGTTGATGGCGCAGCCGAGGGTGTGCGGGTGGCTCTCCCCGAGGGCCTCGGCCATGCCGGCGAGCGCCTCCTCGATGACGGCGTGCGCGTGCTCCCGCTCGCCGACGCTGCGTAGGATGAGGGCGTGGTTGGCGCGGGCGCCGATGATGAAGGGGTGGCCTTCGGGGAGCAGCACCTCGTAGCGGGCGATGATGGACTCGCTGGCCTCGCGTGCCTGGTCGATGTCGCCGTGCTCGCGGGCGAAGCAGCTCTGGCTGACGGCCGCGGCCAGGGTGTGCACGTGGGTGTCGCCGAGTTTGCGCTCGTAGCCTTCCAGGACGCTGGTGAGGAGTTCACCGGCGGACACGCGATCGCCGCTGCGCAGTTGGCACATGGCCAGGTTGTGTTCGGCGCGCAGGGTGTCCTGGTGGTCGCGGCCCATGAGCTTCTGGTATTCGCGCACGTTCTTCGCCTGCGCGGACTCGGCCTCGGCGTACCGGCCGAGCAGGCGCAGGTCGATGGCGTACGACACCTCGGAGAACAGGGTCCAGGGGTGGCGGTTCTTGAGGAGGAGGCGGCGCGCTTCCAGTGTCCTCAGGTCGATGGCCCTGGCCTCTTCGTAGCGGCCCAGCAGGCGCACGGTGAATCCGAGGTTGTTCAGGGCGTTGAGGGTGCGGGAGTCCTGTTCGCTGAAGAGGTCGCGATAGGTCGGGTAGAGCCACTCGCACAGCTGGAGCCCCTCGTCGTAGCGGGCGAGGTTGCACAGGTCGGCCGCGAGTCCGCTGGCCATGCGCAGATAGTCCAGGTCGCGTTCGCCCCGGTCCACGCGCAGCCGCTCCGCCGCCGCCCGGTCGATGGCCTCCGTCTCCAGGAAACGGCCGGCGGACCGCAGCAGGTTGGCGTAGTGGTACGTCACCTCCCACACCCTGGGGTGCGACTCGCCCAGCGTCTGCCGCCAGGCGTCGAGGGCGCGGGCGCCGAGTTTCACCCCGGCGGAGTACTCGCCCGCGAACCACATGTACCGCAGGCAGTTCAGCACCAGCATCTGCACCCCGCGGTCCGTGCTCTCCAGCACGTCCGCGTACTTCAGGTGCGGCACGATCTCCGCGTACGCGTCCCAGTTGCGGGTGTCCGTGGGGCGGCCGGGGTCGGCCTCGGCGAGGGCGCGGCGCACCACCTCGATGAACTCGCGCCGGTCCCCCTCGGGCATGTCCTTGTGGACGATCTGGTGGACCATGCGGTGCAGATACACGGACTCGCCCGAGGAGGCGGCCTCGTCCATGGCGGTCTCGTGGGACTCCAGGCGGACGACGGAGTACTGGCGGAGCTGGTTGATCGCCTTGTTCCACAGCAGCGGGTCGTCGAGCAGCCGGGCGAGCTGTTCGGGCAGGTCGTCGTGGGACATCTCCTTCAGCAGCCGTACGGGGATGAACCCGGGCGCGAAGAAGGTGCACAGGCGCAGCAGGTCGACCGACTCGGGGACGGTCTCGCGGAGCTTGTTCAACAGTATCGACCAGGCGGTCTGGAAGGCGAGCGGGAAGTCCGCCGAGACCTTCACGACGTCCTGGTCGATGCCTCCTTCGAGGAGGGCGATGTACTCGTCCACGGACAGGTCGGAGTCGTTGAGCCAGCCCGCGGTCTGGTCCAGCAGGAGCGGCAGGTCCTCCAGGGCCTCGGCGAGCTGGTCGGCTTCCGGCTCGGTCAGCCGGGGTGCGCGGCGCCGGATGAAGGCCACGGACTCGACACGGTCGTAGACGGGGACTTCGAGGAGCCTGCTGTTGTGCTCGCCCCACTCGGGGTTGCGGGAGGTGATGAGCACATGGCCGGGGCCGCTCGGGACCAGGTCCCAGATCTGTTCCGGTTCGTCGGCGCCGTCGAGGATGAGCAGCCAGCGGGAGAAGGGGTCGCCCCGGCGCAGGGAGTCGCGCACGGCGCGCAGGCGTTCGCCGTACTCGGGGCCGGTGGACAGGCCTAGTCTGGGGGCCAGTTCGGCGAGCACGCGGCGGTAGGTGACGCGTTTCTCGGAGCCGACCCACCACACCACGTCGTACTCGGAGCCGAACCGGTACGCGTACTCGGCTGCCAGCTGGGTCTTGCCCACTCCGGACATCCCGTGCAGGGTGACGACGCCGGCGCCGGACTCGCTGCTCTGCAGGAGGTGGTAGGCGTCGTTCAGGAGCGGTTCGCGGCCCGTGAAGCGGGTGTTGCGGCGGGGTACGCCGCCCCAGACGTCGGGCAGCGAGGCGGGGAAGCGGGGGGCCTGGCGGGTGCCGTCGACGACGGGGGTGTCGAGGGGCACGTCCAGCCGGTCCAGCAGGCGCCGTTCGGCCTCTTCCGCGCCCATGTTGGTCAGGTCGACCGGGGCGAGGACGGCGGTGGCGGAGGGCACGGTGGTGTTGGTGACGGACACCGCGGCGAACCGGGACGGGTCGGGGGCGACGACCTCGCGCAGGGCCGCGTTCCACTCGTCGTGGGTGCGCGGGCCGAGCTGGAAGTACCACTCGCTGACCAGGATCAGGGTGCGGCCCTCGGCCAGGGTGAGGTCGCGCAGCAGGCCGACCAGGGACTGGTCCGGCGGTGCGTCCCAGCGCAGGTACACCACCCGCAGCCCGCGCCGCTCCAGCCTGTCCCCGATCCACGCCGCCCAGGGCCGGTTGAACCCGGCGAAGCTGATCGTGACGGTCTGCCGCGCGGCCCCCTTCCCGGTGGACCGGACCGGCGTACGAGCTTCAGACATGCAGCGGCCTCCAGCGCGTCGTCAATAAATCGTAGAACTCGGGCCCGTCGCTGAGGAGTCCGGCGACTGCGGATCCGGACGTCTCGGCGCGACGATCTTCCCGCAGCCGAGGACGGGAAGTGGGGATTTCAGCGCAACGGGGGTGCCGGGGGCTGACGCTGTGTCCACAGCGTGCGCACGGATCTGATGTACGCCTGCGCGCGCGCCGTGTACCCCCGCGGCGCCGGGCATGCGGCGAGCCGTTCGTGGACGGCGGCCATGGTGTCCACGAAGCGCCTGCCGACGGGGGTGAGGTCGGGCGAGCCGACGAGCGCGGGCAGGGCCGCGCCGACCTGGGCGTGGTAGCGGGCGTGGTCCGCCCAGGCGGGCTCGGCGCGGGCCGGGTCCGCGAGCGCCCGGCGCTGGAAGAAGTCCGCCAGCGCGAGGTGGGAGTAGGTGCCCTGGAGGAGGCCGTCGTAGGGCCTCGGATCGGGGCGCCAGGGGGCGAAGTAGCGGGCGTCGGGGCCCGCTCGGTGCAGTTCGGCCATCTCGCCGAGCGCGGCCAGTTTGGTGTGCTGCAGCTCGTGCACGAGGGTCGCGGCGAAGGCCACCGGGGTCGCGGGACCGCTGGAGAGGAACGCGCCGAACGCCTCTCGGCGGGTGGCGCTGAAGCTGCCGCGGCCGTCGTCGCCGGGCGGCAGTTCCAGCGGGACCAGGCAGCGCAGCAGGGTGAGCGCCTCGGTGAGCCGGTGTGCGCCGCCGGTCCGCAGCACCGCGGCGGCCCCGGACCAGGTCCCCAGCCATCGCTTGCGTTCGGCGTCGTCGGGGGCCGCGGGCCCGCTGAGCGCGTACTGGCCCGGTTCGCGGGGCGGGATGCGGTAGGGGTCGAGGTCGTCCAGGGGCATGGGGGCGGCGCCGGGGACCAGGCCGGGCAGGGCGTACGCCGATGTCCAGGCGGGCGTGTCGGACCAGGCGCCGGTGCCGTGCTCCAGGTATGCGGTGACGTCGGGCGCGCCGGGCACGCGCAGCGTCAGCCGGCCGTGCGCGTGCCGGACGCCGACCGGTACGTCGTGTCGTCCGCCGGTGCGCAGGGCGCCGAGGGAGGGAAGGGTCAGCACACCGTCGCACGCGGTGAGGGAGGCGGTGAAGGCCAGGCCGGCGCGGGCCGCGGCGACGGCGGCGACCGCGCTGAAGTGGGCCAGGTCCAGGGCGAGTTCGCGTCGGCCACGGGCCGTGGGCCGACCTCGGGGGGTCAGCCCGGTGAGGCAGCGACGCGCCCAGGGGCCCATCAGGGGATGGCCGAGCCGGGTGCGGGCCGGGGAGCCCGCCCCGCCGCCGGCGGCCCGGTCCGCGGCCGTGAGCAGCGCCCAGTCCTCCCGGAGCCGGTGCTTGGCCGGGCCGGGGCAGACGGCGGGGCCGGCGGCTTCGGCGGCGTCGAGCACGGCCCGCATCATGAGCAGGCGCCGGGTGTCCTGGTCGCGGACGAGGAGTGCCAGCGTCTCGGGGCCGCCCTCGGTGCGGCCGAGTTCGGCGAGCGCCCGGTCCGGGACCGCCGGAAGTATCACGGGGTGCCCCTTTCGAGAGAGGCCGGGGCCGCGGGGCACTCGCCCCGGGCGTCCGCGGCGAGCCGCCCGGCCACGTGCTGGATGAAGAGCTGGAGGTCCGCGCAGTACACGGAGGGGTTCTCGAAGCCCTTGCCCGCCCGGTACCGGTGGGCGTAGTGGCCGCCCCCGCACACGGTGACCAGCGGGCAGGCCCGGCACCGGCCGGCCAGGGCCGCGAGGCCCGCCTGCCGCGCGGCCACGCCGGGGTGGCGCAGAGCCTGGTCGAAGTCGTGCCGGAAGACGTCGAGTCCGGTCTCGGCGGCGCCCTCGTAGGCGGACTTCAGGGAGTCGGTCTGCTCGATGGAGCCGTCCGTCTCGATCACCAGGGCGTCGAAGGGCTGGAGCCCGAGGGACTCGGTGGCGGCGGGAAGTCCGAGCAGCAGCGCGAGGCACTCCTCGAAGAGCCGTACCCGCGTCTCGCGCCGGCCGGCCGACCACCAGCGGTCGAAGACCCGGCACAGCCAGGCGCCGTGGCGGGCACCGCCACAGTGCGGCGGCGGCGCGGACCAGTTCCCGTGCGGCAGCAGCAGGTCCAGCGCGGGCGGGCGGAGCGCGAGCAGCGACTCGTACGTCCCGACCGGATCGGTCGTGGGGTCGACGACGGTGAGGACTCCTGCGTACGACTGCGGGAAGTACTCGGCGACCATGCGGGCACCGCGTGCCGCGGCGGGCCAGGAGGGCCGGCCGGCGTGGTCGACGCGGCGGGCGTTGTGCGCGGCGGTGCCGCCGTCGAGGCTGATGCCGACGCGGATGTCGTGCCGGGCGAGGACGGCCGCGCGCTCGCGGGTCAGCACCGTGGCGTTCGTCTGGACGGTGGCCTGGACGGCGCAGCCGGCCGGGACCCGGGCGCGGACGTCGTCGGTGAACCGGGCGAGCGTGTCCGCCCCGGCCAGCAGGGGTTCGCCGCCGTGCAGGACGAGGGAGACGGTGGTGAGGGCGTGGGCGCGGGCGTGCCGGGCGATGCGGTCGGCGGTGCGCTCCAGGACCCGGGCGGAGGCGGTGGCCGGGCGGGTGCGCCAGGTGTGGTCGGGGCCTTCGTAGAGGTAGCAGTAGGTGCACGCGAGGTTGCAGCGGCCGTGCATCTTCACGATGAACTGCCGGAAGGGACGGGGCATTTCGGACGGCGGGCGGGCGGCGGTGTTTCCGGACACTCAGCACCCCCATGCCGTAAGCCGCGCCGGCTGCTCACGGGCGCGCGACGGCTTTCCGCCGTATGAACGCCCGTATGGACGCGCTTTCCCGGCCAGTGGCCGGGCGCAAACCCCATACGATGGAAGTTGTCTGTTTCTGCCCCTGGTTGACCGATTGTCTTGGTGGTCGCCAGGGCCTCAGAGGGAGCTGTTGAACCCCCACAGCATCTCGCTCGGCCGCTCCGCACGCTCCCTCAGCCCGGCCAGCACCTCCTTGAGGACGGGGTGCTCGACGGTGCGCAGCTCTTCCAGGTCGAGTGCGAGTACGTCCGGCGGCGGTACGGCGTTCTCCGGAACGGCGTTTTCCGGTAGGGCGTTCTCCGGAACGGCGTTTTCCAGTAGGGCGTTTTCCAGTAGGGCGTTTTCCAGTAGGGCGTTTTCCGAAACGGCGCTTTCCGGAACGGCGCTCTCCGGTGCGGGTGACTCGTCGCGTGCGTTCATCCCCGTTCCCCTTCTCCGCTCTCTGTTTCCCCGGCTCACTCCGGTTCGACCAGCCGCGCGGCCGTGTCCGCGGCTGTCGGGGCGCCCGTGCCGAGGCTGCCGTCGGGCAGTCGTGACCATTCGGCGCGGGCGGCCCGGTAGGCGTCGCGGGCCGCGCGCGGGCTGGCGGCAGCCTCGTAGGACATACCCCGCCAGTGGTGTGCTTGCGCGCCCAGCTCCAGTGCGTCCTGGCGCCTGCGCTCGGTTTCGGCCTCCTCCTCGGCCTCCCGCGCCGACTCGGCCGCCGACCGGAAGGCCTTCACCGCGTCATTGAGGCGGGTGGGCCGGCCGAGGCTCCGGTAGGCCTCGTACTGGGTCTGCCCGAGCTCCAGCCAGCAGCGGGCGGCGAGCAGCGGATCGTCCGCTTCGACGGCCGCGAGCCCGAAGAGGTGCTCCGCCTCGCGCAGGTCGACCCGGTCGCCGCGCAGCCGGTAGCGCAGGATCAGCGCCCGGCCCAGCATCAGCAGCCGGTATGCCATGTGCCGGCTGCCCGCCGGCGTCTCGGTACGGCAGTCGCGCAGCACGCGGATCGCCCGGGACAGCGGCTCCCAGGCGCGGGCCGTGTTCTCCGCGCCCGCGCGGCGCAGCAGGGCCTCGCCCCACTCGGCGAGGACGTCGGAGTAACCCGCCGCGTCCCTCGGCATGTCCGCGGCGGCCAGCGCGAACGAGGCTGCGGCGTCCCGCAGTTCGCGCAGATCGCCCGACTCCCTGTACCGGGCTTCCCGCACGCGTCCGGCGCGCACGTGGAGCAGGGAGCGCAGGCTGCGCCTCGTGGTGCTCGCCAGCGCCTCGTCGATGTGGTCCTCGGCCTCGGCCAGGTCACCACCGGACGCCAGGAGGGCGTCGACCAGGTCGAGATGGACCCGGATCCGCTCCCGGTCCCGGTCGGCGCCGCCCGGCGTGTTCCCCGGCGCCCCGGCCGCCAGCGCGTCGCGCAGGGAACGGGCGGCCTGCTCGGCGTAGCCGCGGGCCAGGTCCGGGTCGGTCGTGGCGTCCGCGAGGCGCAGCAGGAGCCTGCCGTGGGCGAGCGGGAGTTCGGGCGGGCGGTGCCGGCGGTCCGGCCAGATGTCGGCGAACGCCTCCAGCATGCCGACCGCGCCCTGCAGCAGCGCGCTGTCACCGCCCAGCCGCCACTGCGTCTCCAGCGCGCCGACCCGCTCCAGGGTCAGCCGCAGCGCCTCCTTCGGGTCGAGCCCGGGTGCGGCACAGGCGACCGCGTACTCCCGGTCGGCGCGGCGCAGCAGGTCCAGGGCGCCGTGGTGGTCGCCACGGCGCCTGCGGTCGGTGGCTGCCGCGCGCAACACCCGGGCCAGTGCGGCGCGTTCACGGCGCGCGAGGGGGTGTGCGACGGCACGCTCGGCGGCCGTCTCCGCCTCCCGCAGCAGCTCGGCCCCGCCCTGCACCTCCCACAGCCGCAGCGTGGCGTACGCGTACTCCGCCCACAGCTCCAGGTCGGCGCCGGACGGACGCTCGTGCCCGGTGGCGCCGCGCAGCAGTTGTACGGCGTCGATCACGTCCTGCACCATGCCCTCGGCGTCGAACCGGGCGAGCAGGTCACGGGCCCGGACCACCGCCTGGTGGCTCGGCCGGTCCCCGGGCGGGGTGCCGTAGAGGAGGAACTCCTCCGGCAGCGGCATGAAGCGTTCCAGCACCCGGGCCGCGACCTCGGCGAAGGGCTGCGGGACGAGGGTCGCGTCGCCGTTGTCACCGCTCTCCCCCGGGTATCCGGTCGCGTACGCGCGTGCCGGTGCCGCTGACGGCTCCCGGCCGCCGTCGGACAAGGGGTCGGCCCCGCCGCCGAGTTGGGCGAGGGCGAGCGCCGGGAAGTTGGCGCCGCCCTTGCCGAAGCGCTGCTCGATGTACTCGGAGCAGTGCTTGAGGACCAGGACGGCCTCGTCCCGGCCGAGCGTCGACAGCAGCGCCTCGCGTACGTCCGGGTCCATCTCGTACCACTGGGCGGCGGCCTGCCCGAAGTCCTCGTCGGCGCGCTGGACCAGGCCGCTGAGCAGCACCTCGGCGAGTTCGGAGGGCCCGGAGCCGGGGAGCATGGTGCGCTGCACCAGCTGCATCACCGGCAGGCTCAGCGGGGCAGCCGCCAGATAGACGGCGAGGCGGCCGGCGGTCGGAGAGGCCGCGGAACGGAACCTGCTGACCCGCTCCACCGGTGTCGGCGTGCGCGTGCCGCGCGGTTCCGGCGCGGCAGGCTGATCCGCGCGCACCCAGCCCACCGCCCCGGGCACCGGTCCCGCGCCGGCCCCGGACAGCAGCCGCGCCCAGGCGCCGAGGGCCACCGGCTCGGGCGGCAGCACCGGTACGGGCAGCACGCCGGGCGGTGGTGACACCGGGGCGCCGTCGGGGGTGCGTACCCGCAGCGCGGTGCCGCCCAGGCTGTCGCCCCGGGTCAGCCTGCCGTACGTCACGGGCAGCCGGGTGCGGTTCCACAGGCGTTGCGGGAGCGGCTGGAGCACGGCGACGGGGGCGATGCGGGCCAGGTGGTGCAGCAGCCGGTGCGCGTGGCCGCTGCGCCACAGCGGGCCGGCGCAGTCGCTGACCAGCAGGGTGATCCGGCGCCCGGTGGGGTCGCTCAGCCGGTCGGCGGTGTGCAGCGGGGCCGCCTGGGCGTCCGGGCTGCGGCTGACCGCGGGCTCACCGTCCGGGCCGGCGTGCAGATGACTGACCTGGATGTCCCCGAAGGCTCCCAACTGCCCGAAAACCTGTTGGAGTTCACCGAACATCCGGTCCCACACCCGCATGGAGGGCGCGGCGTCCAGCACGAGTTGGAGCCGGGCGTCCCCTCGGGTCACGGCCCGGTGGACGGGCAGGATCAGGCCGCCCGCGCGAGCGCTCCGCTCGGCCGTGGCCGTCTCGTCCAGCTCCGTGCGCAGCGGTGGTGCGGCACTCCGGTAGGCCTGCAACGGCCGCAGCGCGCGCTGGAGTTCGAGGGGGGCGGGCAGCGCGGGGGCGGCGGGCACGCCGACCGGCAGCGCACCGAGCCGGCCGTTCGCGGAGGAGGTCCGGGCGCTCCGCGTACTCGGGGCGCCGGAGGTGCTCCGAGTGCTCTGGGCGCCGTCGCGGGGTAACGGATACAACGTCACGTGCCGGTCGGGATCGGCGGCGGTGACCGGTTGCGGTTCCGTCCATGGGCCGGACTGCCCGGCCGCTGCCGGCTCGGGCCGGTCTCCGCCCTGTCCGGACGAGCCCTCGCCCTCTCCTGCTCCCGCGCCCGCTCCCGGCGGAACGGGGTTCTCGGCGGCACCGTCCGCCCCCTCCCCCTCCCCTTCGTCCCCCGTCCCGGACCACCGCGCCAGCCACAACGCGTCGCTCAGCCCCTCCGCATCGGGATCCATCCCGATCTCCCGTAGCCGGCGCACGAGTTCGGCCAACGGGTCGCCACCGGCCACGGCACCCTCGGCGTAGCGGGAACCGGGCGGGCCGGCGGTGTCGGAGGGGTTGGAGAGATCGGACGGGTTGGAGGGGTGGGACGAGTTGGAAGGTTGGGAGGAGTTGGAGGGGTCCGGGGGGACCGGGCCGTGTCGGGCCGCCGGGTCGGGCATCAGCGCGTCACCTCGAACGGTCGAGCCGCTGGATGAGCAGGTCGGCGAGTCGCTCACGGCTGGGCGGGGCGGCTGCGGCGGTGAGATGGATCGCGTTCAACAGCTGGTCGGCCGCGAGGAGTTCACTGCGGGAGCGCTCCAGGAAGCGGGCGATCAGGTCGTCACCGGCGCGCGCTGCCTCGTCGCCGAGGTGGGCGCGGACGAAGGTGGCGAGCCGGTTGTGGTCCGGCCGGCCCAGCTCCAGGTGGATGCAGCGGCGCATCAGCGGGGCCGGGAAGTCCCGCTCCCCGTTGCTGGTGAGGACCACGAACGGGAAGGCACGGCAGCGCACGCGGCCGTCGCGGACGCGGACCTTGGCGCCGTCGGCGGTGAGCACCTCGGCCTCGCCGTCGGGCAGCCGGTCGGCGATGCGCTGCAGCTCGGGTATCTCGAACTCGCCCTCCTCCAGCACGTTCAGGAGGTCGTTGGGCAGGTCGATGTCGCTCTTGTCGAGTTCGTCGATGAGCAGCACGCGCGGGGTGTCCGAGGGCAGCAGGGCGGTGCCGAGCGGCCCGAGCCGGATGTAACTGCCGATGGCCTCGACGGCACCGGGGCTGCCGGCCGCCGCGCCGTACCCGCCCTGTGCCGCGATCTGGACGTCCTGCAGCCGGGCGATGGCGTCGTAGTGGTAGAGCCCGTCCTGGAGCGCGGTCCGGCTGACGATGGACCAGCGCAGCACCTCGCCGAGCCCCAGTTCGTACGCCACCGAGTGGGCCAGTGTGCTCTTGCCCGCGCCGGGGCTGCCGGTGACGAGCAGGGGGCGGCGCAGATAGAGCGCCGCGTTGATCATCTCCAGCTCCTCGGCGCCGGGCCGGTGCAGTTCGGCCAGATGCCGGTGCGCGCCGAGCCTGCGGTCCCGGGTGCCGTCGCCGTCAACGTCGCGCTCCGCGTCCCGGCCGGAGAAGTCACGCCAGGGCGGCGGCGGAGGCAACCTGCTCATTCCGTCGTGGGGTTCCCCGGCGCCTCGGTAGATGAGCCACTCACTGGATTCGGTCATGTCCGGTCCTCGTCGCTCCTCGTCCGCCACGGCAGCCGTCGAACGTGCATCACGGTATCGACCCTCAGGACGCCTGGTAAGGGGATCCGGACGGAGAGTGCGCGCCCCGTCATGGCGCCTCCGGCGCGGAGTTCGCGCGCCGCCTCACGGCGCCTCCAGCAGATCTCCGGTTCCGGGCAGCGGCCTGTGCGGATCGTCGTACAGCAGCGCCACTCCATGAGCCCAGAACGCCTCGGTGAGCCCCGCGTGCATCTGCTCGCGCAGCCCGTGCACCGCCTCGGGCAGGAGGGCGACTCCGGCGCCGTCGTCCACGACCGCCTTGACGCCTCGGTGGAACTCCCCGCACACGGACTCGGGTTGCCGCCGCCAGTGCCGCCACATCGCCACCCCGACACCTGCCCGCAGGATCCTGCCGAGCGAGCCGGGGTCGCTGGCGTAGCGCAGGTCGCCGAGGCGGCACAGCACGGGGACGGTGTGCGGCGCGAGGCCGCGCAACGTCGCCGTGTCCGGTACGGGTCTGCGCACGCCGTCGTCGCAGTCCAGCACCTCGGCCTGGGCCTGCCGGACGTGCAGCCGGCGCCAGCGGTCCCGGCGCTCTCCGTCCTCGTCGCCCTCGCCATCCTCGGCGTCGTACGGCTCCCAGACCGCCGCCGGCCAGGCGCCGGGGCCCTGCGCACCCTCGTCGGGCAGCTGGTCGCGGTCCGAGCAGCGCACGAGCACGGGCCGCTCGACGCCCAGCGGGACGCCGTCGGACCGCAGCCGCCAGCCGTCCACGGCCGTGTCCAGGTGCTGATGGGGCAGGGCCACGTACAGGGCGGCCGGCGCTCCCGGCTCGTCGCACTGCCGGAAGGCCTCGGTGAGCGGGGCGGCCACGTGGGAGTCGAGGCCGGCCAGCGGGGTGCGCTGGGTCTCGTGCAGCAGCGTCGTCGCGCCGTCCTTGTCGGCAACGGAGATCGACCAGTCACAGTGGTCGGGCTCCCAGCCCCGGCACAGCACCACGAGCAGGACGGAGGGTCCGGGGGGTGCGAGGAGCGGCGCGAGGGACGGGAGTTGGGCGGAGGGATGGGCGGAGGGCTGGGTGGAGGGCTGGGTGGAGGGCTGGGCGGGGTGCTCCGGCGGGTCCTGGCCGGGGGCGGAGCCGTGAACGGGGGCTGGGGCGGGGGCGGAACCGGGGGCGAAGGCGGGGGCGGGGGCGAAGCCGGTGGCGGTACCGGTCCGTTCGTGACCGGGATGCGGGCGGCCGAGCAACTCGGCGCGCCGCAGGGCGAGTTCCGTGCGGTAGCTGCTGTCCAGGCCCCGCGAGGCCTGGCTCACCCAGTCCCACAGGGCCCGTTCGGCGTCCCGCACGCTGGGTGGCCGCTCGCGTTCGGCGGCCAGGATCCCCATCGCGTAGTCGATGACGAGCCTGCGCGCCCCGTCCTGCCGCGCGTGTTCGTAGAGCACGCCCAGACCGTCCCGCCAGCCGCGCGGTGCGGGCACCAGCGACGGAAGCCGGAAGTTCGGCAAGGCCCTGAGCATGCCGAGCAGCGCATGAGTGCTGGCGGGAGGCGGCAGATCGGCGAGCCGGCCGAGCAGCTCTCCGCGCTCGTGCGGACTGAGCGTACGACCGGGGCGCGCGCCGAGTTCGCCCTGGATGTCGGCCCAGGTGGGGTCCGGCGAGTCGGAGGGCTGCTGGCGGTCGCGGTGGTAGCGGTCGTGGGCGTGGACGACGGCTTGGTAGATGTCGGGGTGGGGGGTGCCGTTCGGGTGCTGGGGGCTGCCGCTCCGGTGGTGAGGGGTACCGGTCCGGTGGTGGGGGGTGCCGCTCCGGTGGCGGGGGTCTGCGTGGGCGGCGGCTTGACCGGTGCCGGGAGGTGCGGTCGCTCCGTTCGCTCCGGGAGCTGCGTTCACTCCGGAAGCCGCGTTCACTCCGGGCGCTCCGCTCGGCGCCTGGAGGGTGCGCAGCTGCTCGATCCCGATGGACGTGCCGCCCGTCCCGTGGTCAGAGCGTGACTTCAGGACGCCGACGACCTCACCGCGCACGGGGTCGATCACCGGGCCGCCCGAGACGCCGGGCGGCAGTTCGTTCTGGCCGAGCCGTACCTGCTCCTCGGGCGACCACGCGCTGATCGTCCCCTCCACGGAGAGGTATCCGTCGAGGATCTCCAGCCGGCCCCGGGCTCCCGTCCAGCCCGCGTAGTACACCCGGTTCCCGCCGAAGTGCGGGTTGGGGCGCTCGGAGACGTACACGCACGCGTGCCCGACGGGCTCGCTGAGCCGGACCAGCGCGAGGTCCGGGGCGGGCCAACCGCCCTGGACGAGCGTGCCGACGCGCTCGGGCAGCGTGACGGCCACCGCGCCCGGCACGGCGCGGGGGTCCTCGTAGGGGCTGGTCCGGTACACCACGGTGACCTTGCCCCCCTCCTCGGCGTGAATCACGTGTGCGCAGGTCAGAACCCAGTTCGGCGCGACGAAGAAGCCGCTGCCGAGGAAGCTGCCGGGCTCGTCGTGGGCATACCCGGCACCCGCGTGATGAATGCGCACGGTGGCCGCGAGAACGAGTTCACGGAGAGCAAGCTGGGCAGCATCGAACCCGTCCGGTGCGCCCCCGTCGTACCGCTCGGTCATACCGCGCCCCCGACGCCGCCGCTCCCGACACCTCCGTGCCCCCGAACGCCGGTGGACGCGCCGGTGGACGGGGCGATGGGCGCGCCGGTGAGCGCGCCGGCGGGAGGGGCGGTGGACGCGCCGACGGACGCGCCGGTAGGCGGGGCGGCCGAGGCGGAGGAGGGGGCTGCGTCGCCCGCGTCACCCGCGTCCGTGTCCGGTGGGCCGCCGCCGTTCCAGGTCAGGGTGACCGTGATGGCGGCCTTGGCCTCGCCGTCGGCGAGCAGGCCCACCACCTTTCCGGCCTTCGCGGTCAGCTCGATGCCGAACTCGACGCTGACCTCGTCCGGGCGCACCGCCCGCAACGGACCGGACAGCGACCGTGCGACACCGGTGATCAGCGACTGGAGGCTCTCGACGCTCGCCTCCACCCGTTCGGTGAAGCCCGTGTCCGTGTACGACAGTCCCGCCGACGGCGCGGACAACTCCTCGGCCCCCGATATCCGCGCCCACACCGGCGTTCCGTCCGGCAGCTGGATCCGCGCTACCCGCGTCGACTCCTCGCTCATCACGTTCCCCCGTCCCCTTGCCCCGTTGTCGCCCCGCCGCCGAGCCGTCGTTGCCGGGTCGTCGCCCGGTCGTCCGTCGTCCCGATGTCGCCCCGTTGCCGCTCCGATGGGACCGCGTGCCCACCGTGCCGCGCGGGCTGCCTATCATTTTCCTGTTCTCGCCCTGCTCCTCAGGCGGAAAAGCGGCATCTTCCACCTCTCACAGGTTGAGGGTTCTTCCCGCCCGGGAGCGGCCCTACCCCTGCACTGACCGACGGAGCGGCATCCATGTACTTCACCGACCGAGGCATCGAAGAACTGGAGAAGCGGCGCGGCGAGGAAGAGGTCACCTTCGAGTGGCTCGCCGAGCAACTGCGCACGTTCGTCGACCTGAACCCCGACTTCGAGGTACCGGTGGAACGCCTGGCCACCTGGCTGGCCCGCCTGGACGACGAGGACGACGACGAGTAGTCCGGGTCGCTCCCTCCCCGTACCGCTTCCCCGAACCACCGATCACCCGTACCGCCACCAGGGGCCGCTGCGCGCGGCCCCTGTGCGCTTGCGACAGCGCCGCCCCACCCCGCAGCGGATCCACTGCGGCGCTTCGCGACCTCTTCGACGGCTGATCCCCGGCTGGCCCCCGGCTGATCCCTGGTTGATCCCCGGCTGATCCCCGGATCGATCCCGGCCCTGTCGCCCGCGCTGCCCACACCGCCCCACACCCCCATCGCGCCCACACCGCGCCACCCGCGCCCTCGACGACCCCGCCGGCCCCACCCCGCAGCTGCCCCGACCCCTTCTCGGCCCGCCCGCCATCCGCGGCCCGCCACACACCCGACGACATCACACCTGACGGCATCACACGCGACGGCTCACTCCACGGCGTAACTCCCCCGAACGGGTGCCTTGACTTTCCGTGACCGCGATATATCGTGAATAGCGGAAGACGCGATATGGCGTGTCGCAGATCGCAGGTCACATGCCGCACGACGCATGTCGCACAACGCACGTCGCACCTCGCACCTCGCACCTCGCACGTCACGAACAGGCTGCACCACGCCGCCCCCGAGGAGGCTCCCCATGTCCGAGTGGTCCGTCGCCGAGCCCCAGAAGCTCACCTTCGACACCCCCGTGAGCGACCTGCACGTCCGCATCGTCAACGGAACGGTGAACGTCGTGGGCACGGACGAGGGTGCCGCCCGCCTGGAGATCTCCGAGATCCAGGGCCCGCCCCTGATCGTCACGCAGGAGGGCGACACCCTCACCGTGGCCTACGAGGACCTGCCCTGGAAGGGCTTCCTGAAGTGGCTCGACCGCAGAGGCTGGCGGCGCTCCGCCGTCGTCTCCCTGACGGTGCCCGCCGACACCCGCGTGGAGGTGGGCGTGGTCGGCGCGAGCGCGGTCGTCTCCGGCATACGCGGCCCATCGGTGGTCAAGGGAGTCACCGGAGACACGACCCTCGTGGGCCTGTCCGGACCGGTCCGCGCGGACACGGTGTCCGGCAGCCTGGAGGCCCAGGCGGTCACCGGCGAGGTGCGGTTCCACTCGGTCTCGGGCGACCTCACGGTCGTGGAGGGCTCGGGCCCCATAGTCCGCGCCGACTCGGTCAGCGGCTCCATGATCGTCGACCTGGATCCGGACGGCCCCACCGACATCCGGCTGACCAGTGTCTCCGGGGAGATCGCCATCCGCCTGCCGCACCCCGCGGACGCCGAGGTCGAGGCGAACACGGCGAGCGGCACGATCTCGAACGCCTTCGACGACCTTCGGGTGCACGGTCAGTGGGGCGCCCACAAGGTCACCGGCCGCCTCGGCCGGGGCACCGGCAAGCTCCACGCCACCACGGTCTCCGGTTCGATCGCCCTGCTGCGCCGCCCGGCGGGCGAGGACAGGGACGAGGACGGGGACGCCACCCCCTGGGAGACCGCGCCTGCGGCCGACCCGATGTCCGACGGCCCGTCCACCCCGGGAGACAATTCCGTCTCCGGCCGGAGCACCGACGCCACCAGTGCTCCGTCCGACGGCACGACCGACAAGAAGGTGCTCTGACATGCCTCCCGTCTTCGCCCATGGCCGCCTCCGCCTCTACCTGCTCAAGCTGCTGGACGAGGCCCCGCGCCACGGCTACGAGGTGATCAGACTGCTCGAAGAACGCTTCCAGGGGCTGTACGCACCGTCGGCGGGCACGGTCTACCCCCGTCTGGCCAAGCTGGAGGCCGAGGGCCTGGTCACCCACACCACCGAGGGTGGCCGCAAGGTGTACGCGATCACGGACGCCGGCCGCGCCGAGCTGGCCGACCGCAGTGGCGAGCTGGCCGACCTGGAGCTGGAGATCCGCGAGTCGGTCGCCGAACTCGCCGCCGAGATCAAGGCCGACGTCCGCGGCGCGGCCGGCGATCTGCGGCGCGAGATGCGCGCGGCTGCCTCGGAGGCGCGTACGGGCGCCAGGACAGGCGCCGCCCGGCCGGGACCCTTCGGGGACTTCGGCGATCTGGGCGACGCCGAGGCCTGGCGGGCCGCCAAGGAGGAGATGCGCCGGGTCAAGCAGGAGTGGAAGGAGCAGGCCCGGCGGGCCAAGGACGAGAGCCGCCGGGCCCGCGAGGAGGCCCAGCGGGCTCGCCACCAGGCCCAGGAGGCCCAGACGCGGGCGCGCGCCCAGGCGCAGGAGGACGTGCAGCGCATCGCCCGCCGCGTCCAGGACCGGGTCCAGGACCACTTCACGCGCGGCGACTGGCCGACCGGCGTACGCGAGGGCCTGACCGAACTCGCCAAGGAGTTCGGCGAGCTGGGCAAGGAGTACGGCGTCGAGTTCGGCAAGGAGCGAGGCCAGGGCCCCGCCCCGGAAGCCACCGCCAAGGGCCCGGACCTCCACAAGTCCGCCCCCACCGCCGCGCCCGCCCCTGCCCCCGCCCCGGGCACCTCCGCGGCCCCGGACTACTCCACCACCCCGGAGGACTTCCCGGCGGCGTACGAGCCCTCCTGGGCGCACGAGGACACCACCGGAGACCCGGCCCGCGATCTGGACCGCCTGCTGGACCGCTTCCGCGACGACATCCGCGACGCGGCCCGCGACCACGGCGTGACCGACGAACAGCTCCACGACACGCGCCGCCATCTGTCGACGGCGGCGGCCCACATCGGAGCGATACTGCGCCGCCCCAGGGTCTGAACCGCAGCGGCGGGAGCCGGACCCGGCACCCCGGATCCGCCTCCCGCCCCATCACGCCGAACGGCGCGCAAAAAATCCCGCGTGTCAGGCCCTGGGCATCAGACCCTGAGCCTCACGAATCGGGCCTCACGAATCGGGCCCCACGAATCGGGCCTCACGAGTTGGTGAGCACGATCTTCCCGAAGTGCTCGCCGGACTCCATCCGCTCGAAGCCCTCGCGGGCCCGGTCGAGGGGCAGCACCTCGTCGATGACGGGTCGTACACCGGTCGCGGCGCAGAAGGACAGCAGGTCCTCCAGCTCGTCCTTGGTGCCCATGGTGGAGCCGACGACCTTCAGCTCCAGGAAGAAGATGCGCGTCAGCTCCGCGTGCGAGGGGCGATCACCACTCGTGGCGCCGGAGATGACGAGCGTGCCGCCCGGCCGCAGGGACTTCACCGAGTGGGACCAGGTGGCGGCGCCCACGGTCTCGATGACGGCGTCGACCCGCTGCGGCAGCCGCGCGCCGGACTCCAGCGCCTCGACGGCGCCCAGCTCCATGGCCCGCTTCCGCTTCGCCTCGTCCCGGCTGGTGGCGAAGACCCGCAGGCCGGCCGCCTTGCCCAGCACGATCGCGGCCGTGGCGACGCCGCCGCCCGCGCCCTGCACGAGGACCGAGTCACCGGGTCGCACCCCGGCATTGGTGAACAGCATCCGGTACGCCGTCAGCCAGGCCGTCGGCAGACAGGCGGCCTCCTCGAAGGACAGTTCCTTGGGCTTGGGCAGGACGTTCCAGGTCGGGACGGCGACCTGCTCGGCGAAGGTGCCCTGGTAGCGCTCGGTGAGGATCGAGCGGGGCTCCCTGGGGCCGACGCCGTGGCCGGTCTGGCCGATGACGGAGTGCAGGACGACCTCGTTGCCGTCCTCGTCGATCCCGGCGGCGTCGCAGCCGAGGATCATCGGCAGCCGGTCCTCGGGGAGGCCGACGCCTCGCAGGGACCAGAGGTCGTGGTGGTTCAAAGAGGCGGCACGGACCGTGACGTTGCTCCAGCCGGGGCGGGCCTGCGGGGCCGGGCGCTCCCCCAGCTCAAGGCCGGACAGCGGCTGGTCGCGGTCGATTCGGGCGGCGTAGGCAGCGAACATGGCCCCGACGATAGGTGCGCGATGCAGCCGACGGAACTACGGAGGCCTGTGACACATGCCCTCTTGCACACATGGCCTCTCGCACAGACGAATGGCCCCGCCCAGGCGGGCGGGGCCATTCGGAGCGACGTCGGACGACGCCGCGGCGTCAGCGACGCGCGACACCCTCGGCACGGGCCGCGGCGGCCACCGCCGCGGTCACGGCCGGGGCGACCCGCTCGTCGAACGGCGACGGGATCACGTAGTCGGCGGCGAGATCGTCCCCGACCACCGCGGCCAGGGCCTCGGCGGCGGCGATCTTCATGCCCTCGGTGATCCGCGTGGCCCGCACCTGGAGCGCGCCCGCGAAGATGCCCGGGAAGGCCAGCACGTTGTTGATCTGGTTCGGGAAGTCCGAGCGCCCGGTCGCGACGACAGCCGCGTACTTGTGCGCCACCTCCGGGTGCACCTCCGGGGTCGGGTTGGCCATCGCGAACACGAAGGCGCCCTTCGCCATGGAGGCCACGGCCTCCTCCGGAACCGTGCCGCCGGAGACGCCGATGAAGACGTCCGCGCCGGCCAGTGCCTTCTCCAGCGAGCCCGTGATGCCGGCCTTGTTCGTGAAGGAGGCCACCTCGCGCTTGACCGGCGTGAGGTCCTCGCGGTCCGCCGAGACGACGCCCTTGCGGTCCGCGACGGCCACGTCGCCGATGCCGGCTTCGATCAGCATCTTGGCGATGGCGACACCGGCCGCGCCGGCGCCCGAGATGACGGCACGCAGCTGACCGATCTCACGGCCGCTGAGCCGCGCCGCGTTCCGCAGCGCCGCGAGCGTCACCACGGCCGTGCCGTGCTGGTCGTCGTGGAAGACCGGAATGTCCAGACGCTCCTGGAGCCGCTTCTCGATCTCGAAGCACCGGGGTGCCGAGATGTCCTCCAGGTTCACTCCGCCGAACGAGGGAGCGAGGCGGACGACGGTCTCCACGATCTCGTCCACGCCCGTGCAGTCGAGCGCGATCGGAACCGCGTCGACGCCGCCGAACTGCTTGAACAGGATCGCCTTGCCCTCCATCACGGGGAGGGAGGCCTGGGGACCGATGTCCCCGAGTCCGAGCACCGCCGTACCGTCGGTCACGACGGCCACCACGGAGGACTTCCATGTGTAGTCGTTGACGAGCTCCGGCTGTTCCGCGATCGCGGTGCACACGCGCGCGACGCCGGGCGTGTACGCGAGGGAAAGGTCGTCCTTGTCACGGACCGGCACGGTGGCCTGCACAGCCATCTTGCCGCCGCGGTGCAACGCGAACACCGGGTCGAAGGAATCGAGGGGCTCCGCCCCGGACTCCTGATCCGTACTGTCGCTGCGAGGATTGACGATCTCCGCTGCCACTTTGTCTTACCCCTTAGGTATGCATGGTTTGAGGGTCGACCACTCCTGGTGAGGGGTGGGCGGGCACCGCGCATGGCCCGATTGCTGATACGTACGTGGCCATACGCGACGGGCGCGCCGCACACGCACCCTGAGCCCCGGATGAGGGGTGTAAAGAACCTTCTTACCGGACGGACGGTGCCGACGACGAGTCCATTAGGTGCAAGGTCACATCTGGAGACCTCAAAACCACGGAAAGATGACGTGCCACCGACAGGTGCGTGGAACCTGTGCCGGAGCGGGCACCCCATGGAGCGAACGGCGCGAAAGCCACCCGTCCGACGGTCCACATCGTGAGATGCGCCGAAGATTTTCCGGCCCGAGGGCCGGAATACCGCAGATGGTTCGGCGGCGATGAACCGAGGTAGTACCGACCTGGGGCGGTTCGGGGGTCACCCGTTATCCGATTTTGACATAGCGACGCCCCTGAATGGCGCAGCCCGAATGGCAAGATGCCGTAAACCCACGAGGTCGCGACACCCGAAGGTGTGTGTTCTCGTCGACCCATCGGCACCTCTTCCCACCAGCCGGAGGAACCCACGATGACCGCAAGCTCCACCCCTCGTACGACCGTCGCCGCGCGTTCCCGGCTAGCTGCGGTCGGTGCGATCGCGGTCGCGGGCGCCCTGCTGCTCACCGGCTGCGGTGACCAGACCAAGGACACGAACAAGGAGTCCGGTACCTCCGCCGCCGCCGCCCCGCTGGCCGACAAGCTGCCCCAGTCGATCCGCGACCAGGGTGAGATCAAGGTCGGCTCGGACATCGCGTACGCCCCGGTCGAGTTCAAGGACTCCTCCGGCAACGCCACCGGCATCGACCCCGAGCTGGCCGCCGCCATGGGCAAGCAGCTCGGCGTGAAGCTCACGTT
>NZ_JBICZA010000018.1:0-179440 GCF_043201585.1 Streptomyces sp. NPDC048297 | reverse complement strand
CAGCCGTCAGCCGTCAGCCGTCAGCCGTCAGCCGTCAGCCGTCAGCCGTCAGCCGTCAGCCGTCAGCCGTCAGCCGTCAGCCGTCAGCCGTCAGCAGGGGGCAGGGGGCAGGGGGCAGGGTGCAGGCAGCCGTGAGCGGGCGGCCGTCACCCTTCAGCCGGTGCGCGGCGCTGTGACTGCGGGCGCCTGCGGCGCTGGACCGCTCCGTAGGTTTTCTCGAGCGCGGCGGTCGTGGCGTCGAAGGAACGCTGTGCCACGCCGACGAACAGGCAGTCGATGACCGCGAGTTGGGCGATGCGGCTGACGGTCGCACCGGAGCGGAAGGGGGTCTCCCGGGCGCAGGTCGTCAGCACGAGGTCCGCGCTGTCCGCGAGCGTCGAGCGCGGGGAGTTGGTGAGGGCGATGGTGGTGGCGCCGCGTTCGGCGGCGGCCTGGAGCGGCTCGACGGTGTCCTCGGTCTCCCCGGAGTGGGAGACGGCGACGGCCACGTCGCCGGGCCCGAGCAGGGCGGTGGCGGTGAGGGCGGCGTGCCGGTCGGTCCAGATGAACGCCATGTGGCCGATGCGGTGCAGCTTCTGGTGCAGGTCCTGGCCGACGAACGCGCTGGCCCCGACGCCGAAGATGTCGATCCGCCGGGCCCCCGCCACGGCGTCGACCGCCCGGCCCAGCACCTCGACGTCCAGTCCGGCCCCGGAGTCCTCCAGGGCGCGCACCTCGTTGTAGATGATCTTGCTGACGATCTCGTCAAGCGAGTCGGTCGCGCTTATGTCGGTGCCCGGCGCCGGACGCTCGCCGCCGAGGGCGTGCTCGCGGGCGGCGGCTGCGGCAAGCGCGAGACGCAGCTGCGGATAGTTGGCGATGCCTATGGCCCGGCAGAAGCGCATCACCGTGGCCACCGAGGTGTCGGCCCGCCCGCCGAGGGCGCTGATGGACAGCTCCGCCGCCTGCGCCGGATCGGCCAGGACGGCTTCGGCCACCCGCCGTTCCGACGGGGCCAGTGACGGCAGTGCCGTACGGATGCGCGCCAGTGTCCCGGCGGGGGAGGCGTCCTCCGCCTGCTGGGCCGGTGCGCGGGGTGGTTCCTGGCTGGCCATGGGCCGATCCCTCCTGAGTGGGTGGGCGACAGATTAGTCACGGCGCCAGCGGGACGTCAAAAAGTTACGTGATGAATTGCCTCAAGTTACTTATTGACATATGGAGTCTGGCCTTCTGATACTCGCTGCACCGTGATCCGCCCGGTCACCGGCCCTTCGGCCGTCCCATGACCCGCCCGGCGCGACGGATCCCCGAGATACGAAGGCGTGCCGTATGACAGCAGCAGTGGCGGTGGACCTGGGCAAGACCGGCTGCCGTGCCGTGCTGTGGCACGGCGACGACGGTCCCACCAGTGACGTCCACGAGGTGCCCGGAGCTCCCGGGCTCGCCGCCGAGAACGGGGTGGCCGCGGCCCGCGCCGCCGTGCGCGCCGCCGTCCTCCCGCTCCTGGAGCGGGAGCGGACGCCCCGGCTGGCCGCGGTCTGCGTGGGCGCCGCGGGGGCTGCCGCCGCACCGGAGGCGGCCCGCGAACTGGCCGGCCTGCTCCTGGAGGACCTGCCCGCGGACGAGGTGGCCGTCGCCAGCGACGCCGTCACCGCCCACGCCGGCGCCCTCGGCGGACGTACGGGCGTGGTCCTCGCGATCGGCACCGGCTCCGTCGCCATCGGTATCGGGGACGACGGCTCGTACGCCCGCGTCGACGGCTGGGGCCCCTGGCTCGGCGACGAGGGCAGCGGCGCCTGGATCGGCGCCGCCGGACTGCGGGCCGCGCTGCGCGCCCACGACGGACGCGGACCGGACACCGCGCTGCTGAGCGCCGCCGTCGCGCGCTTCGGCGACCCCGACCGGCTGCCCACGGCCCTCGGACGGGACGGCAACCCCGCCCGCACCGCCGCGACCTTCGCCCCGGACGTGGCCCGTGCCGCCGCCGCGGGCGACGACGCGGCCTCCGCGATCATCCGTGACGCCGCCGACGCGCTCGGCGACGCCGTACTCGCCGCCGCCCGCCGGATCGGCGCCGCCGCCACCCCTACGGGCACGGCCTCCGCCACCCCCTCGGACACACCCGCCGCCACCCCCTCGGGCACGGCCCCCGACACACCCCCCGCCCCCCTCCCGGTCACCATCACCGGCGGGCTCACCGGCCTCGGTGAACCGCTGCTCGGTCCTCTCCGGTCGGCGCTCGACGACTCCTCGCGCCCCCCGCACCCGCGCCACCCGCACCCGCGCCACCCGCACCCGCGCCCCCTGCACCTGCGGCCCCCGCTCGGGGACCCGCTGGACGGCGCACGCCTGCTGGCGCTGGACGCCTCGGCACCGCACGAACCCCACGTCGCCCGCGTACGCCGGTCGACGCCCTTCCCCACTGTCCCCACCCCGCCGGTGACCCCGCCGGCCGTTGCTTAGGAGTGAGCGTGCGCCAACTCGACCTCGTGGTGGTCGTCGTCTATCTGGTGGCGATCGCCTGGATCGGACTGCGCCTGGCCGGACGGCAGAAGACCGCGAAGGACTACTTCGTCGGCGAAGGCCACATGCCGTGGTGGACGGTCTCGTTCTCCGTCGTGGCCACCGAGACCAGTGTGCTCACCGTCATCAGCGTGCCCGGCGCGGCGTACAGCGGAGCGGGCTTCGGCAACGTCGAACTCGCCCTCGGTTACGTGATCGGCCGCGTCGTCGTGGCCACCGTGCTGATCCCCCTGTACAAGCGCGGCGGCTTCGTCAGCGCCTATCAGTACCTGGGCACCAGATTCGGGCTCAAACTGCAGGGACTCGCCTCGGTGACCTTCGTGTTCACCCGTCTCCTCGCCGAGGGCGTCCGGCTGTTCGCCTCCGCGATCCCGATCAAGCTGCTGCTCGACGAATTCGGCGTGCACACCGGCTACCGGGTCATCATCATCGTGCTCACGGTGATCACCGTCGTCTACACCTACCTCGGCGGCATCAAGGCGGTCATCTGGACCGACGCCATCCAGATGGGCCTCTACCTCGGCGGCGCGATCCTCGCCGTCGCCGTGCTCTCCGGCCACGTCGGCGGCGACGGCTACTCCAGCGCCCTGCACACCGGACACTTCAAGCTCTTCGACACCAACTTCGACCTGGCGCACGTCCTCACCAGCCCGTTCGCCCTGCCGACCGCGATCATCGGCGGCGCCATCTTCGCGATGGCCAGCCACGGTTCCGACCAGCTGATCGTCCAGCGCGTCCTGGCCACCCGCTCGCTGCGCGACGGTCAGAAGGCCATGATCGCCTCCGGTGTCTTCGTCACCCTCCAGTTCGCCGCGTTCTCGCTCGTCGGCGCCCTGCTGTGGTCGTACAACAAGGGCAAGGACTTCAAGCAGCTGGGCCTGGCCAGCGCGGACAACCTCTACCCGAACTTCATCCTGCACGGGCTGCCCGTGGTGGTCTCCGGTCTGCTCGTGGCCGGCATCCTCGGCGCCGCGATGGGCTCGCTGTCGTCCGCGCTGAACTCCATGTCGAACTCGACGGTCGCCGACATCATCCACAGCTTCTTCCGCAGCACGCCCTCCGAGGAGTCGCTGCTCAAACTCGCCCGCGTGATGACGCTGGTGTGGGCGGTGCTGATGGCCGTCTTCGCCTGCGCCTTCAGCACGAGCACCGGCAACGTCTACCTCACCGGTCTGACGATCGCGGGCTACACCTACGGCGCGCTGCTCGGCGCGTTCCTGCTCGGCCGGATCGTCCGGCGCGCCAACGAGGTCGACTCCGTCGTGGCCTTCCTGGTCACGGTCGGCGTGATGACGTACATCGTGCGCGGCGTGAAGATCGACGTCACCGTGGCCGGCGCCACCGTACCGACGGCGATCGCCGCCCAGTGGCTCGTGCCGATCGGCGTGGTGATCACCCTGGTCGTCGGCGGCCTGATGAGCTTGTTCCACCGTGCTCCCGAGATCGACGTGGTCCCCGCGGACGACGGCGAGCGGGGCCCCGGCCCCGACCGCGTCGCCGCGGCAGCCGACCAGGAGTGACGAACCACCCACCCCACCGGGTGCGGGGCCGCCTCGGCGACCCCGCACCCGCCCCCGAGACACAGGGAGAAGCCATGACGCAGCCGACCCCGCCCGCGCGGCGGACCGTGCGCAGGGAGACGCCGTGCGCGTGATCGGTCTGATGTCGGGCACCTCGTACGACGCCATCGAGGCCGCCGCCGCCGACCTCACCCTGGACGGCGACACCCTGCTCCTTCGGCCCCTCGGCCACCTCTCCGTCCCCTACACGGACGACCTCACGGACCTGATCGGCGCCGCCCTGCCGCCGGCCGCGACGACCATGCGTGCCGTCTGCGCCCTGGACACCGGTGTCGGCCAGGCCTTCGCCGACGCCGCCGGGCGCGCCCTGCGCGAGCTGTGCGACGGCACCGCCGATCTCGTGGTCTCCCATGGCCAGACCATGTACCACTGGGTCGAGGACGGCACCGTCCGCGGCACGCTCCAGCTCGGCCAGGCGGCCTGGATCGCCGAGGCCACCGGCCTCCCGGTCGTCTCCGACCTGCGCAGCAGGGACGTGGCCGCGGGCGGGCAGGGAGCGCCGCTGGTCGGCATGACCGACACCCTGCTGCTGCGCGCCCTGCCCGGCACCCCCGCCGCGCTGAACCTCGGCGGCATCGCCAACGTCACCGTCGTCGCACCCGACGCCGAACCACTGGCCTTCGACACCGGCCCCGCCAACGCCCTGCTGGACGCGGCCGTACGACACTTCACCGACGGCGCCGCCACCTACGACGAGGACGGACGCAGGGCCGCCGCCGGCCGGACCAGCCCCGAACTGCTCCGCGTCCTGCTGGACGACCCCTACTACCGCAGGCCCGCCCCGAAGACCACCGGCAAGGAACTCTTCCACCTGCCCTACCTGCTGCGCGCACTGGAGTCCGCGCCCACACCGGACCCCGACGACGTGGTGGCCACCCTGACCCGGCTGACCGCCGTCACCGTGGCCGACGCCTGCCACGCCCACGGTGTCACCGAACTCGTCGTCTCCGGCGGCGGCGCCCGCAACCCCGTCCTGATGCGCATGATCGCCGAGGAACTGCCCGGCGTACGCCTGCGCCCCAGCGACGACCTGGGCCTGCCCTCCGACGCCAAGGAGGCCCTCGCCTTCGCCGTACTGGGCTTCCTCACGGTCCACGGACTGCCCGGCACCCTCCCCTCGGGGACCGGCGCCCGACGGGCGACCCTGCTGGGCAGCATCACCCCGGGCCTGGAACCGCTGCGCCTGCCCGCCCCCGTCGCGCACCCGCCCCGCCTGATGCGGATCACCGGACCCACCGCCCCCGTCCACTGACACCCGCAGTGTAGGAGGAGTCATGAACCCCGCTGCAGCCGCATCGTCCGTCCGCTGACACCCGCACCGTAGGAGGAGTCACGAGCCCCGCTGCAGCCGCATCCTCCGTCCACTGACACCCGCACCGTACGAGGAGCCATGAGCCCCACCGCCGCCGCATCCTCCGCCGCGCCGAACGCCCCCGACGGGGCCGCAGGCCTGACCGGGATCCTCGCCGCGTGCGTCGGTGACCCGGCCCGCGTGACCACCGACCTGCCCCGCCGGGTCGCGGCCGCCCACGACGCGTCGCCGTACCTGTTCACGCCGCAGGCCGTCGTCCGCGCCGCCTCCGTGGCCGAGGTCGGCGCCCTGATGGCCGGGGCCCGCAGGGCGGGACTGCCGCTCACGCTGCGTTCGGGGGGCACCAGCCTGGCGGGACAGGCGGGCGGCGACGGCATCCTCGTCGACGTGCGCAGCCACTGGCGCACCGCCGAAGTCCTGGACGAGGGCCGGCGCATCCGGCTGCAACCGGGCCTGACGGTCCGTCAGGCCAACGCCAGGCTCGCCCGGTACGGGCGCCGGCTCGGCCCCGACCCCGCGAGCGAGTCCGCCTGCACCATCGGCGGCCTCGTCGCCAACAACTCCAGCGGCATGAACTGCGGCACCCAGGACAACGCCTACCGGACCATGGAGTCCCTGCGGTTCGTGCTGCCCTCGGGCATCGTCGTCGACACCGCGGCCCCCGACGCCGACCAGGAGTTGCGCGCCCGCGAGCCCGAACTGCACGCGGGACTCCTGCGGTTGCGCGACCGCATCCGCGTCTCCGCCTCCTCCCGCGCCACCATCGAGCGACTCTTCTCGATGAAGAACACCATGGGCTACGGCCTCAACTCGTTCCTCGACCACACCGACCCCGCCGCCATCCTCGCCCACCTCATGATCGGCAGCGAGGGCACCCTCGGTTTCGTCGGCGAGGCCGTCTTCCGCACCGTCCCCCTCCTGCCGCACACCGCCACCGGACTGCTGGTGCTGCCCGGTCTCGCCGAAGCCACCGACGCGCTGCCCGCACTGCTGGCCGCCGGCGCCCGCACCGCCGAACTCCTCGACGCCGCCTCGCTCCGCGTGGCCCAGCAATCCCCGGACCCCGTCGACCAGTTGCGCGGACTGCGCGTGGAACGGCACGCCGCACTGCTGGTCGAGTTCGCCGAGGACAGCGCCGAGGCGCTGGCGGAGACGGTGGCCGCCGCGCAGCCCGTCCTGGACCGCCTGCCGTCCGTCAGCGGCACCGCGCTCGTGCGCGACCCACAGGTCAGGGCCCGCCTCTGGCACCTGCGCAAGGGCCTGTACACAGCGGTCGCGGGGGCACGCCGTCCCGGCACCACCGCGCTGCTCGAGGACATCGCCGTACCGATGGAACGGCTGACCCGCACCTGCGAGGGCCTGATCGGCCTCTTCGACCGGCACGGCTACCAGGACGCCGTCATCTTCGGCCACGCCCGCGACGGCAACCTGCACTTCATGCTCACCCAGGACTTCGACTCCGCCCCGGAGACCGAGCGCTACGCCCGCTTCACCGACGCCATGGTCGACCTCGTCCTGGACGAGGGCGGCACCCTGAAGGCCGAGCACGGCACCGGCCGCGCCATGGCCCCCTTCGTGCACCGCCAGTACGGCGACGAACTCTACGCCGCCATGCGCGAGTTGAAGCGGCTGTGCGACCCGCACGGCGTACTCAACCCCGGTGTGCTCCTGGAGGACGACCCGGCGGCCCACCTGCGCAGCCTCAAGAGCGTCCCCGAGGTCGACCCCGCCGTCGACGCGTGCGTCGAGTGCGGCTACTGCGAGCCCGTCTGCCCCACCGCGGACGCCACCACGACACCACGCCAACGCATCGCCCTCCAGCGGGAGATCACGCTCGCCACCGCCGCCGGCGACGAGGAACGCCGCCGCGCCCTGGAAGCCGACTACACCTACGCGGCCGTCGACAGCTGCGCGGCCGACAGCCTCTGCGTCACCGCCTGCCCCGTCACCATCGACACCGGCGCGGTCATGAAACGCCTGCGCGCCGAACGGCACGGCGCCACCGCCCGGCGCGCCGGGAACGCGGCGGCGAAGCACTGGGGCACCGCGGTCAAGGGCGTGCGCGCCGCACTCGACACGGCCCATGCCCTGCCCACCCCGGCCCTGCGTGCCGCCACCGGCGCGCTCCGCGGGCTCGGCGCGGGGGAGTTGATGCCCGCCTGGGCCGACGACATCCCGCGCGGCGGCCCGGACCGGCCCGCGCCCCGCCAACCCGCAGACGCGCGGGCGGTGTTCTTCGCCGCCTGCATCGGCAGCGTCTTCGCTCCGGAGGGCGGCTCCGACGGGGCGGCGGCCGCGTTCCTGCGGCTGTGCGACCGGGCGGGCGTGCCGGTCGTCGTGCCCGAACTGGCAAGCCTGTGCTGCGGCACCCCGTGGCAGTCCAAGGGCTACACCGAGGGGCACCGCACCATGGCCGTCCGCACGCTCGACGCGCTGTGGGCCTCCAGCGACCAGGGCCGCCTGCCGGTCGTCTGCGACGCCTCCTCCTGCACGCACGGTCTGGAACAACTGCCGAGCGCCCTCCCCGAGTCCGACCGCGCACGCTTCGCGTCCCTGCGCTTCGTCGACAGCGTCGCCTTCACCGCGGAGCACCTGCTCCCCGCGCTGCCCGAGCCGCGCCGCCTGGGCAGCCTGGCCCTGCACCCGACCTGCTCCACCGTGCACCTGGGCATCGACGGCGCTCTGCGCACCGTCGCCGCGGCCCTGAGCGACGAGGTCACCGTCCCCGACAGCTGGGGTTGCTGCGCCTTCGCCGGCGACCGCGGCCTGCTCCACCCGGAGATCACCGCGAGCGCCACCGCCGCCCAGGCCGCCGAGATCACCTCGCGCTCCCACGACGCGTACGCCTCCTGCAACCGCACCTGCGAAATGGGCATGACCCGCGCCACCGGCCGCCCCTACCGGCACGTCCTGGAAGTCCTGGACACGGCGACGGCCTGAACCGCGCGCGGGGCACGAGCCCACTGGGCCCCTCAGACGATCTCCTCGTCCGCGGGAGCCGGCAGCGTCCACCGTTCGTCGCGGCGCGGGTGGAGATACGCGTAGTAGTACACGTAGCCGAGCGCGAGCATGCCGACGGACAGCCCCACGGGCACCCAGTCGGCCTCGACGGACTGGTAGAGCACGTAGGCCATGACGACGAGCACCGCGAGGGGCGACAGCGGGCCCAGCGGCATGCGATAGGGCGCGTCGGCCGTGGTGCCGCGCCTGCGGCCCGCCAGCGCGGAGAGCGCCACAAGGACGTACAGCAGCGCGACGTTGGCGCCGGTGGCCAGGATGAGGGTGTTCATCGGGACCAGCCAGGCGACGACCACGGTGGCGGCACCGGTCGTGAGCGTGGCGACGACGGGCGTCTTCAGCTTCGGGTGCACGGCGGCCAGCGGCCGTCCGATCACATCGGGCCAGGAGCCGTCACGCGCCGAGGAGTAGAACAGCCGGCCGATCTGCAGGAAGAGGGCGATGAGCGCGTTGAAGATCGCCAGGGCGATGCCGAAGCTCACCAGCGCGTTGAGCGTGGAGCCGCCGCGGCTGGTCAGGAACTCGTTGATCGGGGCGTCCGCCGCGACCAGCCGGCGCAGGTCCGAGGTCCCCAGGAGCACCGCGGTCACGGGGATGATCTCGGCCGCCACGGTGATGACGAACGACACCATGATCGCCCGGCCGATGGTGGACGTCGCGTGCCGGGTCTCCTCGGCGAAGTAGACCGCGGTGCCGTACCCGTTGTAGGCGAACAGCACCGTCGGGATCGCCGCGAGAACCACGCCCGCACCGACGGGGCTCAGCCCGCCGTGGCCCGTGGTCTGCGCCGTCCACAGCACCGTCACCGGCTGGCTGACGTGGAGGAACCCGAGGACGGTCAGGACGACGAGAGCGAGCATCTCCAGGACGAGGAAGACGCCGGTCACCCAGGCGTTGGTGCGGATGTTGAGCACCGCGGCGCCGGCCGCCACCAGGAGCGCCACGATCCCGACGCCGGGCCCCGACATCGACGTCCATATGACGCCGAGGTAGTCGCCCGTCCCCAGCCCGATCACGGCGGTGACCAGCACACCGCCGATCAGGCTCATCATCAGCAGCGCGAACCCGGTCGACTTGCCGATGGTGCGCGCCGCGAAGGCGTACTCGCCGCCGGTCACCGGGAACGCGCTGGACAGTTCCGCGTAGCAGAAGGCGGTGAACAGCGCGATGACCGCGGCGATGACGCACGCGGTCGCCGAAGCCCCGCCGACCGCCTGGATCGCGGCGGGCATGACGATGAACACGCTCGACGCCGGGGTCACCGACGACAGCGTGATGAGGACGTTCTCCTTCAGGGACAGGGAACGGGACAGGTCCTGCGCGTACTTCACCGGCTCGGCCGCCGCAGCCTCTGTCGCCGCTGTCTCAGCCGCTGATGTCACTGGTGCCGGCTCTGCCGGCCCTGTCGGCGCTGCTGGTGGCCGTGTCGTCCGCGTGGGTATCGCCTGGTTCAGCTCGTCACTCATCAAGGCCTCCAGCGCTGTCAATGATTCTTTGGCGCTGAAGCCAAAGATAAGAACAGTGACTCTGTCAAGACCAGAGGACTGCTGCTTGATTCTTTGCCGCACCTGCTGAAGAATGCGGCCATGGCCCGTACGAAGAACCAGTCCGCCCGCCGGGAGCAGCTCGTGAGCGCGACGATGAGCGCCGTCAGCCGCCATGGACTCGGGCGGCTGCGGGTCAGCGACGTCGCCGAAGCCGCCGGGGTGGCCCGCGGCTCCGTGCAGTACTACTTCCCCGACTTCGACGAGCTGCTGCGGCAGACCTGCCGGCAGGCCATGGACCGCTTCTTCACCGCCCGCGCGGCCGTCGCACAGCAACTCGACGACGCCCGTGACCGACTGGTGGAGACCGCCTGGCACGGCCTGCCGCACGACCCTGACGACGAACTCACCATCGCGCTCTACGAGTTCTCCATCGCCAGCCGTGACGACAGCGACATGCGTCTGCTCTTCCACTCCCTGTACGACCGCCAGGTCGCCCTGTACACCGGCATCCTGGAGGCGGGCCGCGCCCAGGGGCACTTCACGCTCACCGAATCCGCCTTCGACATCGCGTGCAACATGGTCGCCCTGGAAGACGCCTACGGCCTGATGATCATCTCCCGTCAGGCGTCGATACCGCCCGGACGCGCCTTCGAGCTGCTGCTCGCCTACGCCAAGGCCGCCACCGGCTGCCCCGACCTGACCGCGGACCGGCGACTTCCACGCTGAAACCGGCGACTTCCACACTGAAACCGGCGGCTTCCACGCTGAAGACGCCGGCTCCCACTCTGAAGACGCCGGCTCCCACTCTGAAGACGCCGGCTCCCACTCTGAAGCCGTCGGCTTCCACGCCGAAGACCGACCGCCCGTACGACCGCACCACCCACTCCACCCCGACAACTGTCAAGGAGAGCCGCCCGTTGCTGAGCATCGACGACCGCGTCGACCCCTCCCAGGTCACGCCCTCAGGCCGCCCGCGCGCCCGTGCGCTGGGAATTCCCCTCGACGGACGCCCCGGACCGCACAACGCGATCACCGACGTCCCCGGCGTCCAGGTCGGCTACACCACCCTGATCGAGGGCGCCGGCCCGCTCGTCACCGGGCAGGGCCCCGTCCGTACCGGCGTGACCGCCATCCTGCCGCGCGGCAGGGACGGGGTCGGCCGCGCGTGCGCCGCCGGATGGTTCTCGCTCAACGGCAACGGCGAGATGACCGGCACGGCGTGGATCGAGGAGACCGGCGCGCTGGCGATGCCCGTCGTCATCACGAACACGCACGCCGTGGGTCCGGCGCACCGGGGCGTCGTGGACTGGGTCGTCGCCCATCACCCGCAGGCGGCTCGCCAGTGGCTCCTGCCTGTCGTGGGCGAGACGTGGGACGGCTACCTCAACGACATCAACGGGTCCCACGTCCGGCCCGAGCACGCCGTCGCGGCACTGGACAGCGCCGCCTCGGGCCCGGTGGACGAGGGCTCGGTCGGCGGGGGCACCGGTATGAACTGCTATGACTTCAAGGGCGGTTCGGGTACGGCGTCACGCGTGGTCGACTACGGCTCGCGCTCCTACACCGTGGCCGCCTTCGTGCAGGCCAACTTCGGCAGCCGCAGGGAACTCGTGGTCGCGGGCGTACCCGTCGGCCGTGCCCTGCTCGACGACAACCCCATGGAGGCGAACGCCTCCTGGCCGGCCCCGTCCGGAGCGGGCTCGGTCATCGTCGTCATCGCCACCGACGCCCCGTTGCTGCCCGGCCAGTGCAAGGCGCTGGCCCGGCGCGTGCCCATCGGCCTGGGCCGGACCGGCACTTCCGGAAGTCACTTCTCCGGCGACCTGTTCCTCGCCTTCTCCACCGCGAACGACGCCGCCCTGAGCAGTACCTTCCCGCGAGGCGCAGCGACGGACGAGGACTACGAGTCGCTCACCTTCGTCCCCTGGGGCCGCATCGACCCCTTCTTCGAAGCCACCGTGCAGTCGGTCGAGGAAGCCGTACTCAACGCCCTCGTAGCCAACGAGACGATGACCGGCCGCGACGACCACCGCTCCCCGGCACTCCCACACACCCGCCTGCGCGACCTGCTGGCTACGGGCCGCCAGGAGCTCACCGCACCGTGACCCCAGCACCATGAGGCACCGGGACGGGCCGCCGGCTACGGCCTGGTCGGCCATCCGGGACCGCCCCGACGCGCAGCCTCACGACCTTCGCCCGGGGGCGTCCCGCTCAATGCTCCAGCCCTGCGGGGTGTGGGTCAAAGTCGTGTGGTGCGAGTCGAGGCCCTTGCGGGTAACGTGCGGGTCATGTCGAGCCCTGAGGCAGCCAAGGTGGGGGCTTTCGGTCACGCCGTCAGCCCCCTGAACCACTGAGTTCGAAGTACTTCGTCCCGCCGCGTTGTGGGGCCGGATACGTGTGCCCGCGGGTGCTGACTGCGGTGACGAGACGTCTTCCTTTCGTGCTTCTCCTCGTCTCGGAGCCCCTCGATGCCTCTTCCGCTGTATCTGCTTGCCCTGGTGGTCTTCGCCATGGGCACTTCGGAATTCATGCTTGCCGGCCTCTTGCCGGACATCGCCTCCGACCTCGACGTAAGCGTCGGGACGGCAGGGACCCTCACCTCGGCCTTCGCGGTCGGCATGATCGTCGGTGCCCCGCTGGTAGCCGCGCTCGCCCGCGACTGGCCCGGCCGGGGCAGTCTCCTCGGGTTCGTTCTGGTGTTCTCGGCGGCGCATGCCGTGGGCGCCGTCACCACGAGCTTCGCGGTCCTGTTCGTGACCCGGGTCGTCGCCGCGGTGGCGAATGCGGGATTCCTCGCCGTTGCGCTGACCACCGCCGCCCGGCTGGTTCCGCCGGGCAAGAAGGGGCGTGCGCTGGCCGTCCTGCTGTCCGGCACGACGGTGGCGACGATCGCCGGCGTTCCTGGGGGGATCCGTGCTCGGCACGATGCTCGGCTGGCGGGTCACCTTCTGGGCTGTCGCCGTCCTGTGTCTGCCCGCAACTCTCGGTGTCCTCATGGGAATCCCCACCCGCCCAGAGCAGTCGGACGAAGCCGACGGACCGGCGTTGCGGTCAGAGGTCTCGCAGCTCAGGAGGCCGAGGCTGCTCCTCGTCATGCTGCTCGGCGCGCTGGTGAACGCGGCAACCTTCGCAAGCTTCACGTTCCTGGCTCCCCTTGTGACCGGCAGTGCCGGACTGGCCAGGCTGTGGGTATCGGTCGTGCTGGTGCTCTTCGGGGCCGGTTCGTTCGTCGGTGTCACCCTTGCTGGGCGACTCTCGGATCAGCGCCCCGGCCTGGTCATCGCGGTCGGCGGCCCGCTGCTGCTCGTCGGCTGGCCGGCACTGGCCCTGCTGGCCGAGAACCAGATCGCTCTCCTCGCACTCGTATTCGTGCAGGGCGCGCTGTCGTTCGCGGTGGGCAGCACGTTGATCACGAGGGTCCTTTATGAGGCGGGCGGAGCCCCCACCATGGCTGGGGCGTATGCCACTGCGGCACTGAACATCGGCGCGGCCGTCGGCCCCCTCATCGCCACGACCACCCTCGACACCGTTGGCGACCGCGGGCCGCTGTGGACGAGCGGACTCCTGGTCCTGGCCGCGTTGCTCGCCGCGCTCCCCTTCCGCAAGGTGATGGCGCCTGCCCGGAGCCACGAAGGGCTCCAGTGATGCCTGTGACGTCCGTGATGATCAGCCAGTCACGCTGTCTGCTCGGTCGAGGGCGCCAGGAGTGGTGTGAGGCACGCTGTTCGTCAAACGGCGGCCGGGTCTTCAGGCAGTGGTGGAGCTGTCCGAGGAAGCGGTTGAGCAGGTGGCACTGGGCGGCGTTGTGCCAGTCTCCGTGCTCGCGTCGGCGCCTGTAGTGGGCGTTGCTTGAGCAAGGCCAGCAGCTGCTGGCCGAAGGCGTCCTCGACGGCCGGGAGGTGGTGGGCGTACTCGGCGCGGAGGACGCCTTGCAGGCGTTCGGCCTCGGTGTCGAAAGACCGGGTGGGCCCGCTGCGTTTGAGGGCGGCCCGGATCTGGGCGACGGTGAGCCGCGCCGCCCTCGCCGGTGTCGGGGCCACGGTGAGGCCCACCCTGGCGTCCGCCCTGGTCAGACCGCCTTCCCTGCCCTGGAAGGCGTGCAGGGTGGCGGGTGAGCGACCTGCTGTGGGATGACGTGAAGTGCTTCTTCGACCTGGACTTGATGGGGTCGTTGCCGGACGTGCGGGTCCCGAATGCCTCGGTGGAGGCCTGGCAGGCGGTCCTCGACCTTGTCGCGGAGAAGGGCTGGAAGTGCCAGTACTCCGAGGGAGAGACAGTGCTTCCGGTGCCCCGGGCGGAGACCGTGCTGTCCCGTGCGGCGGATGCGGAGTGCCCGGACCTGCGGGTCTGGCCGACCGCCGATGTGTTGGCGATCTTCAGTTTCCACGCCGACGACGAAGTCGACTTCGACGTCGACCTGCGGGAGTTGCAGGGCCAGGACCGACTTGATGTGTTCTGCGGCTTCCTTCGGGAGATCGGGCGACGGTTGGGCAAGCCTGTACTCATGGACCCGGAGGGCGAGTATGGCCATCCGGCGCTCGGCTTCGACGTCGAGGCTGATCGAGTCGTTCTCCTTGCAGACCCGCAGGTCAGGTGATTGGGGCTGACGGCTGTGGTTGGTAGAAGGTGCCGTCGCGGAGCATCGCGAAGAGGACGTCGGCTCGGCGTCTGGCGAGGCAGAGCAGGGCCTGGGTGCGGTGCTTGCCCTGGGCGATCTTCCTGTCGTAGTAGGCCCGGGAGGCCGGATCGCCCAGAGCGGAGCGGCCCGGCCGTAGTCCGCGAAGTGGTCGGATTCGAGGTGGGCGGCCTCTGGACGGTGGGGGGAATTCATGATCGGCTCGGGGCATGAGTTCCTTGATCCGTCATGTCACGATCGACGCCGCCGACCCCTATGTCCTCGCGAGCTTCTGGGCCCAGGCCCTGGACGGCTCGCTCGCGGACGACGACTTTCCCGGAGATCCGGCAGCCCTGGTCACGTCGACGGCGGCCACCTTGCTGTTCATCAGGGTCGACGACCGTAAGACGGCGAAGAACCGCGTGCATCTGGATCTGCAACCCCAGGACCTCACCCGGGACGCGGAGGTCGAGCGCCTGCTCTCGCTCGGTGCCACGCTCCAGGGCGACCACCGCGGGCCCGATGGAACCGGTTGGGTAACGCTGCACGACCCCGAGGGCAACGAGTTCTGTGTGGAACGCAGCGCGGCCGAGCGGGCGAACGACTGATGCCCTGTCAACCCCCTGCCGGAGCACCCGCGTTCGGCCGTCGCGCCATGGAGACGTCGATGGGGTCCTGACCGTCGACCGTGAACCCGTGGCGCTCGTACAGCCGCCGCGCGGCGCTGCCCCGCAGGACGTTCAGGCGCACGGGCACACCGTCGGCGTCGATCCGTTCCAGCACTGTTCGCAGCACAGCCGATCCAAGCCCGCGGCCCTGGAGGCCTGGAGCGAGATAGAAATGCTCCAACCACCGCCCGTCCTCCGTCGGCCGTACGGTGATGCAGCCCGCGAAGGCGCCGTCGGCCACGATGACCGACGTGTGCTGCGGGGAGAAGGAGTTCCGTAGCCGCTGCCGGACCCGATGCTCGTCGAACCGCCCCAACCGCTCCAGGTCCGGGCGCATCACCGTCGCCCGCAGCTCCGCGATCGCCTCGATGTCCGTCGGCTCCGCGGAGCGCAGCGCCCATTCCATGGGGCGGTCCGGCCGTACCTCGTCCGCCCCCGCACTCGTCGTGTCCATGGGCCGAAGTATCTCAATGGCCCGCTGTGACAACGGCCGGCCATTCGGCAGCACCTGCCGCACACCATGGCACATTCGCCGCCATCGAGCGCCGGGGTCGACCGAACTCACGGACGCCACCCCAAGTCCCTCCGCGCAAGCGCCCCGCAGTGTTCACCCCCGGCGCGTCGAGCCGCGTACGACCACCGTGCACGGTACGACCACGTTGTCCGGCTTCTTGCCGTCGAGTACGTCGATGAGTGTCGTGACGCATTGGGCGCCGAGGCGACGGGCGTCCAGGCTGAGGGCGGTCAGGGGGACGTCCCAGTCGGCGGCGCCGGCGGATTCGGCGCTCTCCCGCATCACGCTGATCATGAGGTCGTCGGGGACGGTGAGGCCGAGCCGGCGGGCGGCGACGACGAGTGCCTGGCCGTAGGTCTCGTTGAGGCCGTGCACGGCGTCGGGGCGGTCGGGGGAGGAGAGCAGGCGAAGGGCTGCTTCCACGGGTTCTTCGACGGCCCCGGGGGTTTCGACGAGGGGAGCCTGTCCGGTCCCGGCGCACCACTGGCGGTACAGGCGCTCGCAGTCCTGCGTGTAGGCGTCGGGCTCGGGGCCGGAGAGGAGGCCGACGCGGGTGGCGCCGGATTCTCGTAGGTGGCGCAGGAGTTCGGCCATGCCGTGCTCCAGGTCGCTCTCCACGGTGGGGACGCCGTCGTATCCGGGGTCGATGGGGCGTCCGTCGGTGACCACGGGCATGCCGCGGCCCGTACAGTCGGCGAGCAGCGGGTCGTCGTGCACGGGGTCGACGATGATCAGCCCGTCCATGGGGACCCGTGTCCACAGACCCGAGGTCGGGTCGCCGGGGACGACCACGAGAGCGTAGTCGCGTTCCACGGCGGTCATGGTGGCACCCGCCGAGAAGGCGGCGTAGTAGGGGCGGTAGGTACTGGCCCAGGGGCGGTCCGACATGTGGCCGACGACGAGGCCGAGGATGCCGGTGCGTCCGGAGACCAGGCCGCGGGCGACGGGGTCGGGGCGGTAGCCGAGTTCCTCCGCGGCGCGGCGCACCCGGTCGCGGGTGGCCGGGGCGATCTGGCCCTTGCCGCGCAGGGCGTGGGAGACGGTGGTGATGGACAGGCCGGTCGCCTCCGCCACGTCGCGGATGCCGACCCGGCGGCCTGCTCCCTTGTCCGGTGTCGATCTGCGGCTGTTCGTGCCCACTCTCGCCCTCCCCTGTCGTCCGGTTGCGTGTCGTCCCGACCGCGGCGCCTCGTCCCGATCGCGGCATCGGTGGCGGCGCCCACGAGCCTAGGGGGAAGTCGTTCCCGCCCTCCGGATACCAAAACGTTTTTGTTTCTCTGACCTCGGACTATTGACGTACCCAAAACGTTTTGGGCACTGTAGCGCATCACCGGCCTACGCCCCTTTCCCCTAGGAGCTCCATGCGCACCGTCCGTAGCCTCGCCATGCCCGCACTCGGCGTCGTCCTGCTCGCGGCCCTCACCGCCTGCGGTGGCGCCGTGTCCGGCGAGGGCGACTCCACGACCCACACCACCGACTCCAAGGGGTCCCGCACCTACGGCCAGTGCAAGGTGACCGGCGTCCGCGGCTCGATCCACCTCAAGACCGTCCAGAAGGACACCCTCACCGTCGTCGGTGACCTGCCCAGCCCCGGCTGGTGGAACGGTGACACCGTCGCCCAGATCGACAACGGCTACGAGTACTGCATGGCCGCGAACCTCGCCTACCGGGCCGGCCTGCCCAAACTCACCGTGCGCAACGTGTCGTTCGACGCCCTCGTCGCCGGCAAGACGCAGAATTTCGACATGGCGCTCGCGGAGATCTCCATCACCGACGCCCGCCGCAAGGTCGTCGACTTCTCCGCCCCCTACTTCGCCTCCAACATCGGAGTCCTGGTCAAGTCCGGTTCCAAGGTCACCCAGGACAACATCGGCGACCTGCAACTCGGCGTGAAGCAGGGCACCACCGGCGCCGACTTCGTCAACCAGCACCTGCACCCGAAGAAGCAGCCGAAGGTCTTCGCCGGAGACGTCGAACTGCAGGCCGCCGTCCAGGCGGGCCAGATCGACGCCGCGCTCACCGATGTCGCGATCGTGCTGGGCAAGGCACACGAGTCCCAGGGCAAGTTGAAGGTCATCGGCCAGTTCGAGACCGGCGAGTCGTACGGCGCGCTCTACCCGAAGGGCAGCGCGAACGCCTCCGCACTCGACGGCGCCATCGAGTCGATGAAGAAGGACGGAACGCTCGACGGGCTCTCCTCGGCCTTCCTGGCCAAGGCCTTCGGCGGCGACCCGGAGTCGATCCCGCTCTGGAGCGCCAAGTGACCATGACCTCCAGCCTGTTGACGACCGAGCGCGGCGAGCCCTCGAAGAGCACGCCGCCCCCGCCGGCCCTGCCGCTCGCCGCCACGGCCGTGGCGGCCGTCCTGGCCACCACGGCGCTGACCGCCCTCACCGCCGTGTCCGTCAGCCGGGTACTGCCTGGTTCCGGCACACCCGTGATCCTCGGCGCCGTCGTGGTGGCCGCCGCGGTGCTCGTTCTGCTCAAGCCCGCGACACGAGCCGTGCGTTCGGCACGTGCCGCCGCCACGGCCTGGGGACAGGAGCGGCGCACCGATGCCCGCCGGGCCGCGTCCGAGGCCCGCGAGGACGCCTGGACCACGCTGGGCTGGTGCCTGGCCGCACTCGTCCTGCTCGGCGTGGTCTGGTTCCTGTGCACCAACGACCGCGCCGTCCAACGCACCTTCTTCGACGGCAAGGTCATCGGCATCAGCTTCGGCGAGACCGCCTCCGCCTTCGGCACCAACCTCTTCATCGCCGTCGTCGCCCAGGTCCTGATCCTCGCCTGGGGACTGGCACTTGCCCTCGCGCGCATGGCACCGGGCCGGGCCGGGCGCCCACTGCGCCTCCTGGCGACCACCTACATCGACGGCTTCCGCGCCGTCCCGGCGATCATCATCATCTACCTGATCGGCTTCGGACTGCCCCTCGCCGAGGTGCCGTTCCTCAGCTCGCTCAGCCCGGTGTGGTTCGCGATCCTCGCGCTCACCCTCACCTACGGCGCGTACGTCGCCGAGGTCTTCAGGGCCGGCATCGAATCCGTCGCCCCGGGCCAGAGCGCCGCCGCGCGTTCCCTCGGCCTCTCGCGGAGCGCCACACTGCGCCACGTGGTGCTGCCCCAGGCGACCCGGCGCGTCGTCCCGCCCCTGCTCAACGACTTCATCAGCCTGCAGAAGGACACTGCCCTGGTGAACGTCATCGGCACGATCGACGCCTTCAACCAGTCGAAGATCTTCGCGTCCAACCACTTCAACCTGTCCTCGGTCACCGTGGTCGCGGGGCTGTTCGTCCTCATCACGATCCCGCAGGCCCGGCTGGTGGACCGACTGGTCGCCCGTGAGCAGCGACGCGGCAAGGGAGCCTGACATGGCATTCATCGAGATCGACGCCGTACACAAGAGCTACGGCGACACCCCGGTGCTGCGCGGTATCGACCTGGACGTCGAACAGCACCAGGTCGTCACCCTGATCGGCGCCTCCGGCAGCGGCAAGTCGACGCTGCTGCGCTGCATCAACGGCCTGGAGGACATCAGCGCCGGCGAGATCCGGGTCGGCGGCGACGTCGCGTCCGGCCGGGGGACCGACGTGGACCGGCTCCGCCGCGACGTCGGCATGGTCTTCCAGCACTTCAACCTGTTCCCGCACATGAGCGTCGTACGCAACGTCGCCCTCGCACCCGTACGGGTGGCCGGAGTACCCCGCGCCGAGGCCGAGGAACGGGCCCGCACCCTCCTCGCCCGCGTCGGACTCGCCGACAAGGCCGACCGCATGCCCGACCAGCTCTCCGGCGGACAGCAGCAGCGCGTGGCGATCGTCCGCGCGCTGGCCACACAGCCCCGCGCACTGCTCCTCGACGAGATCACCTCGGCGCTCGACCCCGAACTCGTCTCCGAAGTCCTCGCCATCGTCCGGGAACTCGCGGACGACGGCATGACCATGCTGCTGGCCACCCACGAAATGGGCTTTGCCCGGGAGGTGTCACACAAAGTGTGTTTTCTGCACCAAGGCGTACTGCTGGAAGAAGGCCCGCCCGAGCAGATCTTCGGCGACCCGCAGGAAGAACGCACCCGCGCGTTCCTGCGCCGTATCGTCGAGGCGGGACGGCTGTGAGCGCGCCCCGCGTGCTCGTCGTGGAGCACGAGAACGGCACCGGCCCGGCCCAGGTCGGTGAACGCCTCACCGCGCAGGGACTGACACTCGACCTGTGCCGCCCGTGGGCGAACGACCCCGTTCCCCACGATCTGGACGCCTACGACGGACTCCTCGTCCTCGGCGGATCCATGGGCCCCTACGACGACGAACGGGCCCCCTGGCTGCCCCAGGTGTGCGACCTGCTGCGCCAGGCGGTGGCACAGGACCTGCCCACCCTGGGCATCTGCCTCGGCATGGAACTGCTCACGGTCGCCTGCGGAGGCGAGGTCGGTCATGCCGCCCGCCCGGAGGTGGGCCTGTGCGAACTGACACCTCTTCAATCCGCCTCCACCGACGACCTGTTCGCCCCCCTCGCGAACCCGAACCCGACCTCTACCTCGAACCCGTGCGCTGTGCAATGGCACTGGGAGGAGACGTCCGTCCTCCCCGAAGGCGCCGTCCCCCTCCTCACCAGCGAACGCTGTACCCATCAGGCCTACCGCATCGGAACCGCCGTCTGGGGCGTCCAGTTCCACCCCGAAGTCCTGGCCGCGGACATCGCGGCCTGGGGTGCCTCCGACGTCGGCGCCCTGGAGGCACTGGGCCTCGAACCGGCATCCGTCGTCGCTCACGTCGCCCGCGAGGAAGAACGCCTGCGCGCGTTGTGGGGCGCCTTCGCCGAGCGGTGGGGCGAGATCGTCACCGCTCGCCGATCGGAGCCGGCACACCGGTGACGTGACTGGGGGGTGCCTCTGTGTTCTTCGTCAAGCGTGTGGGCAACTTCGGCCCGAGGTTCGATCTTCTTCGTGGGGCATGAGACTGCCTGGGCGTGCCAGAGATGACGAGTAGGTTGGAGGCGGCCTTGGCTGAGGCGTCGTCTCCTTCATGGACACAACGTGTTCGTGCCGGGCGTGACCTTGCTTCCTTCACTGATGTTCCCGAGGCCGCGGAAGCGCTGATGCGTTGGCGGGCGAGGCGGAGGAGGACCTGGGTGTGGGTCTTTCCGCGGCCTCGCCGGCGGTCCTGATGCCGGCGCCGGGCATCGACGTCAGGACCGGGGAAGGAGACATCCGACGCAGTTGATCTGTCAAGGCTGGCAGCCGGGGAAGTCTGTCGGTGGTGTGTGGCAGCATCCGCAGCATGACCAGTGCAGAGATTGGCAGCGGACTGGACTTGTTCCGAGAGGGCGATTTCCCCGTCTATACGCTGACCTTCGTGCGGGATCTGCCTCCTGCGGAGCTGCTTACCCGCATGGGGGTGGATCAGGGGACCCTTGCGCTTCGCGACGCCGTAGATCTGGCAGACGACTTGGGTGACGACCTCTTCGACGATGAAGAACCCGTCGTCACCAGTGGCATCGACGGCTTGTGGACGTGGGCATGGGAACAGGGCGGCGTGCATGGACTCGATGAGAGGATCTTGAGTCGCGTCTCCGTGGGCACGGAAGCCGTGGTGCTCCACTGCGACGAGAAGCCGATGCACTGGTTGAAGTACGCGGTGGGCGGCGAGATCATCGTCGGCTTCCACACCCTCCAGGCGATCGAACCGACCGGGCAGGACCCCGCAAGACTTGATGACGTCATGAGGCCCCTCGGGCTCATCCCTGGCCAGGTCGCGCCCCTGCACAGCGTCCTGGCGCTGGTAGAGAACGCTTTTGACATCCGCCTGCGGCAACCCGACGACGTGGACGACGAGCGTTGGAGCGGCAGGCTCCTTCCCCTGCCGGACTGAAAGCCTCAAGCGGTGGCCCTCAGCGCAGGAGTTCCAGAGGTTGGGAACGCTGTGCCCTCGTCATAGACGGTGCGCTTGGTGAGGCAGTGGTGGAGGCAGCCGAGCATGCGGTTGAAGAGGTTGCGCCGGGCGGCGGTGTGGCGGTCTCCGTCGGTTGGGTGCGGTTCCTTTCGAGTGACGGCCGCGATCAAATGGTGAGGTCATGGTTCCGCTGGTGAGTGCGTCAGACGTCATACCGGGGAACCATGCGGCAGGGAACCGTGACGCGTCGGGATTCTGGGTTGGTGAGCGACGCCATGGCTGAGTACGAAGCGGCTACCGAGCAGTTGATGCGCAGGGTCTACCTCGGCCTGCGTGAGGACAATCTCGACCCACAGCAAGTCGTCGCCCTCGCCTGCGAACTGCTCGACTGGTTCCACTGCACCGACGCCGTGCTGGAGGTCATCGAGCGGAACCAGGCCGAGGTGTCGCCGGCGGAGATGACCGCCCTGGCCCGGCGTGTTCTGGACAACGTGGGCTTCGATCCCGGCTTCGACCTTGCCCCCGAGCGTTTGGAGACGTTGCGCGCCGCGCTGCGAATCGTGGCCCGCGATCTGCCCACGCGCGGGATCGAGGGCGAACCGGAGATCGAGATCCTGGAGGACTGTTTCCCGGTCGGAGCCGGTGTCCGTCTTGCCGACGGCGCACGGCTCAACTGGGACGGTCCTGTCCTGCCGAGCATGTGCGACGACCCGGCCGTGGCACTGACCAGCCTGGCGGTTCTGATCCAGGAGAGCCTGCTCGAACGGACCTGGCAGGTCTGGCCGGTGTGTCCCCGGCATGACCTCGGCGTCCACGGATCGGAGCAGGACGGTGCGGCCGTGTGGTGGTGCGCGGGCGATGGCGGACACATACTGGCGCCGGTCGGTGAACTTGCGCGCGCTGTCGGCCGCCGTCGCCTCAAGTAGGTCTGGCGGTGGGGCGCAGTTCATTTCGGACGACTGCTGGGATCAGGCGGTGGGTGCGTCGTTCCGCTGGTCGGGTGCGGGGTAGGGGCGTTCGTGTTCGCGGGCGGCGTGGTAGCGCCAGTAGGGGGCGAGGTCTCCGTCGGAGAGGACGGTACGCGGTCGCAGTACGGCTTCGGCTCCGTGCAGGCCCCAGCGGGCGCCGGTGATGTCGTGGCGGTCGGCGATCAGGTGGCGGCAGGCGCCCTCGGCCGCGCCGGTGGCGATCGGCCAGCCGTTGTCCAGCGCCGTGTCGTAGCGGAGTGGATCGAGGTGGCCGGTCAGGTAGCAGTCACAGGCGTCGACAACCTCGCGTCGGGCCGGCGATAAGTGCTCCCGCTCAGCCTGGCTGGTCATTTCGGCGACGGTGTGGGCAGCCTGACCTGCGAGGATCGTGGTGAGACGGTCGGCGGTCCACGCTTCGGCCTCGGTGGTGCCGGGTTTGTGGAAGGCATGGGCGGCGGCCCAGACGTACTCGGCGACGTGCACGAAGTCCAGCAGGACGTGGACCGTGACGCCGCGGCGGCCAGTCTCGGCACTGATCGGGGTCCGGGTAGGAGCGGAACAGAAAACCGGCGTAGCTGTCAAAATTTTTGACGGGCCGTGAGCTGTGCTGCCAGGGTGTGCGGGTGAGCGATGACCCGACGATTGGTTTCCTGAAGTCAGATGTGGCGCGGTTCTGCGCCGGTCTGGATGAACTGGCTCCGGCGATCCGGCTGCGGCTGCTCGTTCAGCTGCGGGCCGCGCTGGATGAGGTGACGGACGCGGCCTTGGACGAGGGGATGGCCGCGGCGAAAGCGGAGGGTTGGGGGCTGCGGCAGATCGGCGGCCAGGTGGGTCTGTCGCACGAGAAGGTCCGCTACCGGCTCGCCCAGAGCGCGTGCCAGTGCGAGCCGGGCGGGGACGCCTAGATCGTGGTGGCGGTCCTCTCCGGCTTGACGGTGGAGCGGAGCTGTCCGCCTTGGACCTCGTTGGGCAGAGCGAAGCTGTAGCGGCCGTGGAAGTTGATGTGCGCGAACTTCAGCGGTGAGAGGCGGGCGACGTCCTCGTCACGGACGTGGATGCCCTCGGCCCGCATCTCTGCGATGATCTTCTGGAAGTAGACCGTGTTCCACAGAACGACGACATTGAGCATCAGCCCCAGCGCCCCAAGCTGATCTTCCTGTCCCTCCCTGTACGCCTGCCGCAGTTCGCCCTTCTGTCCGTGGAAGATCTTCCGGGCAGGTTCGTGGCGGGATTCCTGCCGGTTGAGCTGGGTGTTGACCCGGCGCCTGAGTAACTCATCGGTGAAGTACGAGGACAGATACGCGCTGCGGTCCAGGCGGCCGAGTTCCATGACGGCCTTCCCGTAGGGGTGGGCTTGCCGCCCGGCGCGAGGACCCGCAGGGCCTCGGAGGCTTTGATGGTGCCGGAGTGCAGGGAGCCGGCAAGGCGGAGCATCTCGTCCCAGTGGGCGGTGATCTGCTTGAGGTTGACCTTGTCGCGGGTCACCGGGTTGAGCGGCCCGTAGTCGGCGTCCGGGGTGGCGCGGTAGAGGGTGGCACTGCCGACGTCGGCCAGGCGTGGGGAGAACTGGTAGCCCATGAGGCGGAAGAGGCCGAAGACGATCTCGCTGGCGCCGTGGGTGTCGGAGGTGATCTCGACGGGCCGCAGTGCGGTCTCCTGTTCCCGCAGGCCGTCGAGGATGTGGAAGGAGTCGCGCTGGGTGCCGGGGATCAGGATGCCGTGCGGGCCACTGAACTGGTCCGAGAGGAAGTTGTAGAACGTGACCCCGCGTCGGCGGGTGTCGAAGTATTTCGGGTTCGGCCCGGAGTTGAGGGTGCGGATCGGGGTGACGAAGCGCAGTCCGTCGGCGGAGGCCAGCACGCCGCTGCCCCACGCCTGCACCAGCGGCAGGCGCATGTGGTAGTCGACCAGGCGGGCGTTGGCCGCGATGAGGGTCTGGGCGCGTACGTAGTTCTGCTCGACCCAGAACAGCCGGTCGCGGCTGAGTGCATCGACGCCGTCGTGGACGATCGGCTCGATACCGACGTTGGTGGCCTCGGAGGTGAGGACCGCGGCCACGGACAGCTCAAGGTCGGCCATGCGGGAGTTGGCCTCGGAGACGTGGGTGAAGTCGCCGAGGTAGGGCACCCAGGAGTTGACCTCCAGCACGATCTCGGGAAGGTCGACGGCGGGCATCCTCGCCTCGATCTCCTTGTTCAGGTCGACCAGGGAGGCGGGTTCGTCCAGGCGGTCGAGGCCGGTGAGGATGATGCGGTCGCGACCTCCTTGCTGCTCGATGCGTACGGCGGGGTTGGCGGCCAGGCCGTCGGCGAAGTCGCGGTGGGCCTTGTCGAGCCGGGCGGTCCACTCAGCGAGGATCTTGTCGGGCTTGGGGTCGAGGTCGAGTTCCTCGCAGACCCTCGTGCGTGCCGCCTCCCACGCGGCATCGCCCAGCAGGCGGGCGTTGGGGTTGCCCCACTTGCGCAGGCCCGGCACGAACACCTCGTGCCGGTGCAGCGCGGAGCGCAGGGCCTCGGCGGACGCGACGATCAAAGCACGCTTCTCCACGCCGCCCACGGGCATCGGCGGAGGCGGGAAGACCAGGCGCCGCCAGGCGGAGGTGAGGACCTTGGCGGGGACCTCCCATGCCTGGATGGGGCGGCGCCGTCCCTTGAGGGACTTCACGAAGTCGATCGCGTCCAGGACCGGCTCGCCGGCCGGGCTCGCCTCGAATGTGAACGTCTTGAGCAGGCTGGGAAGGAAGCGGGCGATGGTGTTATAGCGGGCGGCGAGCATCTGCTCGGCGCCGTCGTCGGGCTGCTGGGCGAGCACCTTGACGACCTCGGCCGCCGCGTGGACCGGGCCGACCTCCATGGAGTCGAGCGTCGCGCGCAGATCGCCCTCGGGATCGGCGGCGGTGGCGCAGATGGCGAGCCAGGCTTTGCGCAGCTCGATCGCGGCGGTATCCAGGTCCTTGAGGGTGCGCAGCCGCGCCTTGGTCATCTTGGCGGCAGAGCTGCGGATGATGTCGCCCATCACCAGGTCGAAGACCTCGATTGCCTCATCCGCGGCAAGCTGCGGCATCACCGCGGCGAACGCGACCAGAGTAGCCAGGCGCCGGTTCCCGGCGAGGTCGGATACGGCCTGGGCGCGGGCGGCCTTGGCGAACCGCACCAGCGCCTGGAGCCGTCCCGGCGGTATCGCGTCCAGGTCCCAGGCGTGACCGCCGAAGGAGCGCAGCGACTCGTAGCGTTCCAGCGCTTTGCCCACCCCGCGCGCCGAGATGTCGCGCGGCGAGCGGCGCAGCCGGTCCAGTTCCGAGAGGCGCTTGCTCGCGGGGACGACGACCAACTGTTGCAGCTGCTCGGCCTGCTCGGCGGTGGGCGCGGCGGCCAGCGTCGCCCACAGGCGTTTCTCGGCCCGCTCACGGGTGCCGGACACCAGCCGTTCCAGCACGGTCACCCCGGGCAGCACCACCTTCTTGTCCACCAGGCGCTTGGTGGCCAGGTCGAACAGCAGGGTGGGGCGTTCGTTGCCGATCCAGGCCCGCTGATACATCCAGCGGGCGAGCGCGAACCACTGGTCGAACTCGAACTTGGTGTAGCCGTAGCCCTCGCGGATCTGGTCCTGGTGGTCCCAGCGGGCCTCGCCGCTGCCGTACCCGGCGAACGCACCGGGCTCCAGACCGAGTTGCTCGGCGACATAGGCGACCACCACGGCGGGCACCTCTTCGGGGTTCTCCAGGAAGGTGCCCAGGTAGCGGATGATGCCGAGCTGGACGGCCCAGCCGATCCGGTTCCTCGCGCCGCGGGCGGCCATAGCCCGGCGCCGCGCGGTTTGATCCAGCAGGAAGGAACCGGCGAGCTGTCCCTCGTCCGGGTCCTCGGTGAAGTGGCCGAAGCGCCTGCGCTGTTCCTCGCTCAGAAGGTGGTCGGCACCGCCCGCTCCTTGATCGTCGGCGTGATTCGCGCGCGACGGTGCCAGGTGACCCGGCGGAGCGTGAGGTGATCTGCGATTCCAGCCCAGAGCATTTCCCCATGTGATAGATGGGGCAGCCCAGGCGGGAGGGGTGTGCGGGGCCTTCCGGGCGGCCCGGTGGGGCTTGCCCACCCACGCCGGCAGCGGCTCTCACAAACGTTCCTTTGTCGGAGCAAGATCAAGAACGGGCCACCAGGACGCCGTTGATCTTGGATCAGTTCTCAGAACCCGTTCTCACTCAAAGAGGTGAGCTGCCCCCTTCTGAGAAATGTTTGTGACAAGATCCGGGGGCATGACGGACCCTCAAGAGCCTTCCGCGACCGACGCGGACGAAGTCGAGCGCCATCCCTGCCCCCGCTGCGCGGCCGAGCCCGGCTCGCCGTGCCGCTCGCGTGGCGGCGCGGTCGCCGGCACCTACCACACAGGCCGCTTCACGAAGGTGCCTCGGCTCGCCAAGCTGCTACGAGTGCCGACCCCGGCCGACCGGGGCCCGGGGCAGTCGTGGCGGCCCGGCACCCCGCCCCCGGCGCCGATCGACCCGGACACCCCGAGCGCGGACATCCGCATCGGGTATGCGAGATGCTCGCACCTGAGCCAAGAACTCCAGTCTCAGCTGGATGCCCTCGCCAAGCACGGCATCCCGAGGGACAAAATCTTCAGCGAGAAGATCAGCACACGGGTGCGGGTGCGCCCGCAGTTCGAGGCTGCGCTCAAGGCCGCCCGGGAGATCAAGGCCCATGCCCCGCACTGCCGGGTCATCGTCACGGTGTACGAGATGAAACGGCTGGGACGCGATGCCGCCGAGCTCACAGCCCTTGCGGACCACCTCACCGCGCACGGCCTGGTGCTGGAGATGCTCGCAGGCCCCCTCCAGGGGATGTACGACCCCAGCGGCGCCGGGAGACTGCTGTTCGCGTTCTTTGCGGCGATGGCGGAGACCGAGCGGGAGAACATCCGGGAGTCGACGCTGGAAGGACTCGACACCGCGGCCCGCAAGGGCAAGCACGGCGGCCGGCCCGCGGTCATCACCGACGACATGCTGCACACCGTTCTCCGGCGGCGGGCGAACGGCGAGTCCGTCGAGCAGATCCGGCCCGACCTGATCATCCCCACCGGCAAGCGCAAAGGCCACAACCCTTCCCTGGCCAGCATCTACCGGGCGCTCGCCGAGCACGAGAAGGCCCAGGCGTACCCCGAAGCCGTCGAAGCCGCCCACGCCGACTTCGCCGCACTGCAAAACGCCGAGCGGCCGGGCGACGGCATCCCCAGCCCCCGCCCGGCCGCAGCAACAGACAGCGTCAGCTCGCGCTGACTGCACGCGGGGCATTTCCGCCCGCGCGACCAGGCCGGGCGACGCCCCCGCTCGTCGCTCGGCCCGGCAGGGCGTGCGTCACTCGTTGTGCAGTACCTCGGCGATCGGCAGTCGGGCCGCCGTGCGTGAGGGGAGCAGTGCGCCGAGGACGGCGATGAAGACGCCCGCCAGCGCGACGGCGATCAGTAGCGGGGCGTGCCACACGTTGATCATCGAGTCCGTGAACACCAGGATGGTGACGTTCTCGACGATCAGCCGGTGCGCGGCCATCCCGAGCGGGACGCCGATGATCCCGCTGACCAGACCCAGCCCTGCTACCGAGATCACCGTCATCGCGACCACCTGGCGCGGGGTCATGCCGATCGACTTGAGCATGCCGAGGTCCCGGCGGCGCTCGCGGATGTTCAGCAGCACGGTGTTGAAGACGCCGAGGGCGGCGACCACGCACAGCAGCACGGTGAAGATCGTCGAGAAGCTGATCACCGAGGCGATCGGGCCGTTCACGTCGTGCGTCACCACGTTCGGGTAGAGGCCGGGATCGGCGTCCTTGACCGCCTTGACGTAGGCGTCGGCGTCCGCGCCGGGGGCGAGCCGCACGACGTACTCGACCACGTGCAGTTCCACTCCGGTCCCGGCCAGCATCGCCGCGTTGGACGCCACGGCCCGGGCGTTGCCCTGGACGGGCTCGCCGACGATGGTCACGGGCAGGAGCCGGCCACTGACGTCCAGGGTGATCCGGTCGCCGAGTTTGAGTCCGTGCTGGTCCAGGAACGCCGGTCCGGCAACCACCTCGCCCAGCCCGGTCGCCGGGCGCCCCTTGGCCACGTGCAGTGGCCGCTCGAGGGCGTCGCCGCCGTAGAAGTCGGCGAACACCGGCTGGGTGTAGCCGACCAGGCCGACCCGTTCGAACGCGCGCGAGGTCACCTGGTCAGATCCGGGCGTGGCGCGCAGCACGGCCTCGATCTGGGCGTCGGTCAGCTTCGGCAATCTCTGGTGGGCGTCGGCGGCGCCGACCTGCACGTGGACGAAGGTGCGGCCGTTGTCCCCGCCTGGTGGCTGCATGGAGGCGAGCAGCGTGCCGGTCAGGCCGGTGGCGAAGGTTACCGTGACCACGCCCAGCACGATGGACGCCATGGTGAGCGCCGTCCGGGCCGGGCGGGCGAAGGGCTGGCCGAGGCCGAGGCTGACCGAGCGTGGCAGCCGCGTGCCACTGAGCCAGCGCTGGACCCGCAGGCCGCGCCCGGTGCGCGGCGCGCTGCCGGCGGTGATCGCCTCGGCCGCGGAGATCCGATGGGCGCGCGAGGCCGGCAGGAACGCGGCGAGGGCGACCAGCAGGGGCACGGCGACCAGGCAGGCGACGGGCAGCCAGGCCGGGGGCGCGAGCGCGGCGGTGCCGGTCTCGATCCCGGTGAAGGCCATGTCGACGATCGGGCGGGCCAGCGCCCAGCCGGCGACCGTGCCGAGGACGGCGCCGGCGATCGCGGGCACCGAGACCATGGCGATGTAGACCGCGACCACCTGGCGCGGGGTGAAGCCGAGCGCCTTGAGCACGCCGATGTGGCGGTAGCCGGACACCACCGCACCGCTGACCACGTTTCCGACGATCAATACCGCGACCACCAGGCCGAGCGCGCCGAAGACAGACATGAACGGCAGGTAGGCGTCGGCCGAGGCGGAGAACGCCTGCTTGAGGGTGAGGTAGGACTGCGCGCTGGTCAGCGCATCCCCGGGCAGGCCCTCGGTGGCCTTCGCCAAGCCTGCCTTCAACGCGTCGTCGCTCGAAGCGTCGGTGAAACGGTAGAGCATCTGCTCGGCGGTGGGATGCAGGGCGGCCATCTGCTCAGGGGTGACCCAGCCGCCCGCCGAATTGCTCATACTGTCGGCGATGCCGACCACGGTGAGCGGCGGGGCACCGGTGGGCGCGATGGTCTGGCCCAGCAGGTTGTCGAAGGTGCCCCGGAAGCCCATGTAGACGACGACCTCGCCCGGCCTGGTGGCCCAGCGGCCTGCGGTCAGCTCCACGCGGTCCACCGGGCCTGCCGGGTCGGCTCGGCCTACCAGGGTGATCGACCCGGGCGCGTGGCCCAGCCAGTCGGTCGGGATGTTCAAGGTGACCTGGGCGAACGGCCCGGCGGCCGCCTCGACGCCCGGCCGGTGGGCGCTGGCGGCCAGTTGCTCCGCCGGGGCCTTGGCGGCGTCGAAGGTCGCGACCATGTGGGCGCCGCGCTGCACATCGAAGGCGGCGTCGAACGGCGCCCGGGCGGCGCTCATCACGGCGAGCGCGAGCAGGATGGTGGTGGTCGAGCAGAAGACGACCAGTCCGATCACGATCGTCTGGACCTTGCGCCGTTTGACGGCCGCGCGCGAGGCCCGCCACACCGCCCCGGTCATGCCGTGTGCTCCGAGGGCTCCAAAGAACGCTCGCGGGCGACGCGGCCGTCCGCGACCTCGACCAGCCGGCTGGCGCAGCGGGTGGCCAGGTGCGGGTCGTGGGTGACGATCAGCAGGGTCTGCCCGATCTGGTTGAGGTCGATCAGCAGGTCCATCACCTGCTCGCCGGAGCGGCTGTCCAGGGCTCCGGTCGGCTCGTCCGCGAGCAGCAGCGCCGGACGGTTCATCAGTGCTCGGGCGACGGCTACTCGTTGGCGCTCGCCGCCGCTGAGGGCGGCCGGGTAGGTGTCCTCGCGGTGGGCGACTCCGAGTTCGTCCAGCAGCTCCAGGGCGCGCCGGCGGGCCTGCCGGGCGGAGATGCCGGTCAGCTGGGCGGCGAGGGCGACGTTGTCGAGTGCCGGCAGGTCGTCGATGAGGTTGAAGAACTGGAAGATCATGCCGATGTGCCGGCGGCGGAACAGTGCCAGCCCGGTCTCGTTCAACTGCCCCAGGTCCTGGCCGTGCACCTGGACCGTGCCGCAGGTGGGCCGGTCCAGGCCGGCGACCATGTTCAGCAAGGTGGACTTGCCGCAGCCCGAGGGGCCCATGACGGCGACCGCCTCGCCCGCTCGGATCCGCAGGTCGATTCCGGCCAGAGCCTTGGCGTCCCCGAACTCCTTGTGGACACCGGACAGCTCGACGACGAGCTGCGCGCCGTCCTGCCGGGTGGTCCCGTCGTGATCATTGCTCATGGCACACGACGGTAGGAGCGGCGGGGCGGGCTGGCGTCCCACCCCAGGTGTAACTGTCCAGGGCCGTAGTACCGGGGATGTACACAGGCGGCACCCCCGGTTGATGTGGATCACGGCGTGAGCTGGGAAGCTGGCGGCATGTGGGGAGCGGAAGCGGGCTGGATCACCGCCCTGGTGGCGGCAGGCGCGGCCGGCTGGCTGGCCGCGGCGCTCGCCCGGGCGCGGCGCGCGTACCGGGCGGCAATAGGCGAGCGCGGCTGGCTGCTCGAGCGGGAGCGGCAGAGCGCGGCGCGCACGGCCGTCGACGCCGAGCGGGCCAGGATCGCCGCGGAGCTGCACGACATCGTCAGCCACAACGTGAGCCTGATGGTTGTGCAAGCCGGTGCGGCCCGTGAGGTGCTGGCCACCATGCCGGAGGAGGCAACGGCCGCGATGACCGCCGTTGAGACCGCCGGGCGGAACGCGATGACCGAACTGCGACACCTGCTCGGCCTGCTCGCGCCCGCGCCGGACGGCGCCGACGAGCCGGACCAGGACGGTTTCGCGCCGCAGCCGAGCCTCAGTCGGCTCAGCCCGCTGATCGACCGGTTCGCCTTCGCCGGCCTGCCGGTGGAGGCGCGGATCTCCGGCGAGCCGCGGCCACTGCCGGCCGGAATCGACGTGACGGCGTACCGGATCATCCAGGAGGCGCTGACCAACGCGCTCAAGCACGGGGACGGGGTGAAGGCGGAGGTGACGGTGCGCTACGCGGACCACTACCTGCGGGTGGAAGTGCTGAACAGCGGGCCGAGCGTGCTCACCGGGGACGCGGCTGGTCCCGAGCGGCGGGCCGACGGGACGGGGCGCGGGCTGCTCGGCCTGAGCGAGCGGGTCGCCGTCTACGGCGGCGACCTCGACGCCCGGCGCCGCATCGGCGGCGGCTTCCGCATCCGCGCGCGCATCCCGCTGGACCGGCCGTGACGGACGCGCCCTCAACCGGCCAGCTCGGGCCCCGGGTCGTGATCGCCGACGACCAAGAGCTGGTCCGCACCGGGTTCCGGATGATCCTGACCGCCCGCGGGATCGACGTGGTGGGCGAAGCCTCCGACGGCACCGAGGCAGTCGCCAAGGTGCTCCAACACCGGCCGGACGTCGCGCTGTTGGACATCCGGATGCCCGGAATGGACGGCCTGGAGGCCGCCCGCCGGATCCTCGCCCAGGTCCCCCGGTGCCGGGTGATCATGCTGACCACCTTCGACCTCGACCACTACGTGTACGCCGCCCTCGCCGCAGGCGCCAGCGGCTTCCTACTCAAGGACGTCACATCGGCCCATCTCGCCGCCGCCATACGCCTGGTGGACACAGGGGACGCGCTACTCGCACCCTCGATCACGCGCCGACTCGTCGAACGCTTCGCCACCGGCGCCCCCACCCCGGCCGCCTCCACCAAAGCCCCGGCGCCGCACCGCGACTTGGCCCCGCTGACGCCGCGCGAACGGGAGGTGCTGACACTGCTGGGGCATGGCTTCTCCAACAGCGAGCTGGCGAGCGAGCTGACACTCAGCGAGTCGACGGTGAAGACGCACGTGGCGCGGATCTTCGCCAAGCTCAACCTCCGCGACCGCGCCCAGGCCGTGGTTCTCGCGTACGAGACGGGCCTGGTCTCGCCGGGTGGAAGGCAGCAGCGCCCGGTACGCGGACGGTGACCCGGGCCAGGTTCCGCTCAGAAGCGTCCTGAGCCACCGTCGTTCCACATCAGTCACGGACGACCGAGACCTCAGCATCGTCGTCCCAACGGACATGCTTCGCCATGGGCGGCAACCTACGCCGCCCGCCCTGCCGCGCGCCGACGATCGTGGCAAGCTCCCCCAACAGGTGGCACCTCCAGCGAGTGCACCGAACACCGGACGTCAAAAGTTTTGACAGCTATGCCGGTTTTCTGTTCCGTTCCTACCCGGACCCGTGATCGGGTCGAGCTGGTGGCGGGCGCCGTCGACCAGCACGCCCCACGGCCGCAGATGCTTCTGGTCAGGGCCTCGGCCCGGTCGAAGGCGTCGGAGATCACCTGCTCGGGCGGGCGGACCGGCGAGGCGGTGCACCACTTGTTCTCGGCGCGCGGTCCCGGGCGGGCGGGGCGTTCGCCACTTCGGCCGGCGGGCGGGTGGATGACGTCGTGCGGACGTCCGGGGGCGGGACGTGTGTCGATGACATAGGCCACCGTCGCCATCCGCTTCCGGTTCGGCTTCTCGCCCGGCGCAAGTCGGCCGCGATGACCGGCCGCCGCTTTCGCGGCGGCCCGGCGGGTGGCCTCCCGCAGGGCCTCAGATCGCATGACCACGCCCTTGCCGTCCGGCTGTATCACCAGCGGCATGTGCGGCTGCACGGGACCGGCGTCGCGGGCGACGGTCAGCGGGAGGGCGCCGATGAGGCGGGCTGGTCCACGATCACCAGGACGGCGCCGAACTTCGCGGTCAGCTTGTCGAAGACGGCCCGCAGCTTCGGCTCGCTGTTGGGCAGCTGCTTGCCGAAGACCTTCTTCCCGGCCGGGGTCAGTCCGTGCCCGTGGTGGGTCGTCTTGCCGACGTCCAGGCCAAGGAACACGTCCCCACCTTCGGTCTCGAACATCGCGCCTTTTCCACGGTGTTGACGGCGCGCCGGCCTCGGCTCGGGTGTCGTGCTCGCGCATCCACGTCACGCAGACCTGCGCCCGCGAGCTGTCAGGCGTTGCGCCGGACCGGACGGTGGCCGGACCTCTGATCAGCGTCTCCGACGAACACCCCCGGACCCGGTGCCCCCCAGGTCATGCCCTCGACAGGGGGACACAGTCATGCCGGGCCGGAAGGCCAGCGGCCCTCTTGCAGGACCGCGGAAAACAGAACGGGGAGTCACCTGGCCCGCGGGGGTCTGTGTGCCGTGCTCGGCGCGGCCGGCGAAGCGGGCCCCTTCTGACCGGGGACGGTGGGATGTCTCCCGCCGTCGAGTGCCCGGCATGCGAAGCGCAGGGCGTAGGGGAGGGCGGCGCGGGTGGTGGGGCCGGCGCCGGCGGCGTGGGCGGCGGCTGTGACGAAGGGGCCCGCGGACGCGATGGCGCGGCGGAGGGCGGCGGGACTGAGCAGGCCGCCTGCCAGCCGCGGCACGGGGATGCCGGGGAGCGCCAGGGTGAGGGTGCGGTCGTCGTCCGCGCCGGGGCGGGGCCAGGTGAATTCGATGCGCATGGCGGCCTTCACGGGGAAGCAGGGGCCTGACCCCTGCGGGTACGCGCATGGCGCCGCCGCCGCACACACCGCTGAGCCCGGCCGAGCGGGCAGGGTACGGCGTACGACAGGTCAGCCGGCGAGCGCGAGGGCCGCGGTCAGGCGGTGACGGTCACGGGTTCGGGACTTCGGCTCTGGACCGGGTCCGGTACTCATGTCCTCACCTCCTTGCGGACAGGAACACGTCGACGCCCCGGCACATCGGCACATCGACACGTCTGCCGCCGGGTACCTCACTCGGCGGTATGCGGACATGTCCAGGCTTGCCCGATTTGCGCGATCTTGTCAAGGTGGAAGGAGGGTGAGAGCCGTCACGGCCCCTGGCCGCGCCTCACCTGCACTACGGAGGGAGAACGACCATGACTGGCAGTTCCCAGGCGCGTGGTTCAGGAGGCACGAAGGCGAAGCACCCCGCCCAGAACACACTGGCGCGTCCCGTGGAGGCGGTGATGACGGCAGTCGAGAAGGTCCCCGGTGCCGAGAAGGTCAAACCCGGCGTCGACCGGGTCAAGGGGATGGTCGACAGCGTCCTGGACTCCGTCGGGATCGTCCCGCCCCACGCGCGGCGGGTCGCCGCGTACACCGGCGCCGGGCTGCTCGGCGTGGTCGGTCTGGTCGAGTGGCCGGTGGCCGTCGCGGGCGCCGCGGTGGTGTGGCTCACGCAGCCGCGCCCCAAGGACGCCGAGAAGGCCGAGAGGGCTGAGAAGGCCGAGAAGGCCGAGAGCGCCGCGAGGTCCCGTGCCGAAGGGATGAGGACGAAGCAGGCCGCGAAGTCGGCCAAGGCGTCGACCGCGACGGGGACGGCGAAGAGCCGCCCGGCCAAGACGGCGTCGGCGTCGGCGAGGGCGAAGACCCGTCCGGCGAAGTCGACGAGTTCCGCGGCCACGGCGAAGGCCCGCTCCGCCAAGCGCGCGGCCACGAGCGCGTCGAGCGCCTCGCTCGCCAAGGCAGCCGTGCGGAAGAAGTCCTGACGCACACTTCCGCCCCCGCGATCACCGCTCCCTTACCCTCACCGCTCACCCTCACCGTTCACCGCTCACGCTTTCCCTCTCCGCTCACCCTCACCGCTCTCCCTCCCCGTTCCGTCCCGGCGACCGCCATCCCGTTCGCGGCCGAGCGGCAGGCCCGTGAAGCCGGGCGGCAAGGCCGTAAAGCCGAGTGGCAGGCCCGTAAGCCGAGCGGCAAGCCCGTAAAGGTGACAGATGCTGCTCCGCTCGCTGACGCTGCCCGCCCTGGCCGCGACCCTCCACGCCGCCCTCGCCGCCCCCGTCGAAGCCACGCGCGGGATCCTTCCTCCGGCCGGCGACGCGATGCGCACGGCCGCCGACCTCGTGCGCACCGGTGTGCACGGTGCCGCGACGGGCGCGGCGGCGGTGTCGGCGACGGCGCTGCGGGTCGGCAGGGCCGCCCGTAACGCGGCGACCCCTCAGGTCGGTTACTGGCGCGCCGGATCCCGGATGCACTTCGCGCTGGGGCAGCACCCGGACCTGGCGCCTCCCACGGCGCAGCGGCTGGAGGCTGTCGGCAGGAAGGTGGCCGTAGAACTGGCCGAGCACCCGGACGTCCTGTTCGCCTACTGGGACGGCGGACTGGAGCGGCTGGTCGTGCAGAGCGTCGAGAACGCGGCCGGCGAGGAGCTGGTGGACAGGGTGTCCGAACTGGCCGCCGAACATGGGCTGGTGCAGGTCGGCGAGCAGACACTGGAACACGTTCACCCCGGCGCTGCGGGAGCCGTGCGTGTCAACGCTCTCGCCTTGGCGTGCGACACCGCGGGTGTCGCCATCGCCGTGGCGGCGCGGCTGGCGTTCTTGCGGCGCGCGCCGGAGGCCCTGGTGGCCGCGGTCGTGGTGCTGCGCGAGGACTCACGGGCAAGGACGGCGCTGAGCCGCGTGGTGGGCCCGGACGCGGCCGATCTGCTGCTGGCCGCGGCCCATGCGGCCGTCTGTGGGATGGGGCGTTCGCCGAGTCCTCTGCTGCTCGACGGGGCACTGCGGGGAGTCCAGTTGGTGGAGTCCCTGGCGCAGCTCGCGACGTTCGACGCCGTGCACGACACGTTGTGCGGCCCGCATCGGCTGACGGTCGCCGCAGGTGATGTCGAGCGTCCGCGGCTGCGTTCGTGTCCAGGCGACGACTACGCCGACGCCGCGGTCAACGGGATGCTGGGCGGCGGCCTCACCACCTTCCTGTTCACCCGCAGTCTCGACGGGGCGGCCGAGGCGGTACTGGGTGGTTCGCCCAAGGCCGCGCGTTACGGCCCGGCAGGGTTCACCGCGGCGCTCGGCACCGCCCTGGCACGCGAGGACGTCCTGGTCCGCGACCCCGAGCGGCTGCGCCGGCTGGAACTCGTGGACACCGTGGTCCTGCATCCCGAGGCGCTGCGCAGCACGCGACGCACCGTGCTCGAGGTCCATCCCAGCCTGTCCGGCTGGGACCGCCAACGGTTGTGGCTGGAGGCCACGGCGGTCCTGAACGCACCCGAGGACGGGGCACAACCGTTGGGCGATCAGCAACTCGGGCTGCGGCCGGTGCCCGACGACCGGGCACCGGCCATGGGCGCTAGTGAGGCGGGGCCCGGCGAGACGGAACTGCCTGCCACAGGACTGCCCGCCACAGGACTGCCCGCCACAGGACTGCCCGCCACAGGACTGCCCGCCACGGAACCGCCCGCCACAGGACTGATGATCGCGTCGCAGCACGGCATGGACGTCGGCACCGTCCTGGTCGGCTGGGAGGTCGACCCGATGGCCGAGGCCGTGCTGGACGCGGCGCGCCAGGCCGGGCTGCACGTCGTGGTGGTGGACGACCGCACGCTCGGCGAGTTCGGCAGCCTGGCCGACCAACTCGCCTCTGCCGACGCCCCGTTGACCGAGCTGCTGACCGATCTGCGGCAGCGTGGCCGGACGGTCCTGACAGTGGCGCGCGTCCCGCACGAACGATCCACGAATGAAGGGGAGTTGACGCGGTCCGCTCGTGACGTGCTCCACGGGCTGCTGAGCAGTGACATCGCCGTCGCCGTCACCGACGAGCGCAGCGCCGTCGTCTGGGGCGCGGACATCCTGGCCCTGCGCGGACTGGAGGGCGTCTGGCGGCTGTTGTCCGCCGTGCCCGCGGCGCGGACGGTCAGCAGACGGGCCAGGTTCCTCGCCGAGGCGGGCACCACGCTCGCCGAACTCCTGGTGCTCACCCGTGGGGCACGGTCCCAACGGATCCCCTTCCCCCTCGAACTGCGGCTCAGCCCTGTCACCGTCGCGACCGCCGTGTCGCTGCTGTCGGGCTGGTTCGCCGCGCTGCCCGTCGCCGTCAGCACGACCCCCCACCCAAGACCGCGGGTGCCCTGGCACGCCCTGCGCCCGGACGACGTGATGGCCCGGCTGGCGAGGGTGTCGCGGACCGCGCCCACGGCATGGGCGGTGCTACGGGCTCGGGCCGGCCATGCCGTGGGCGCCGCGGTGGCGTACCCGGCGTTCGCGCCGGCGCGCGTGGGCGTACAACTGGCGGGCGCCGTGTGGGCGGAGCTGGACGATCCGTTCACCCCGGTTCTGGTGGTCGGCGCGACCGCGTCCGCGCTGTTGGGGTCGGCCGTGGACGCGTTCCTCGTCGTCGGCGCCGTGGCGATGAACGCCCTGGTCGGCGGCGTGCAGCGGTTGCGTGCGGAACGGGCGTTGTCCGCGCTGGTCAGGGGGCAGCGACCGATGGCGCGACGCTTCGCCGGCACCGCGGCCGGTGAGGCGCCGGCGTCCCTCGTCGACGCCGCGCGGTTGTCGCCGGGCGAGGTGATCGAGCTGCAGACGAACGACGTGGTCCCGGCCGACGCCCGGCTGCTGGAGGTCACCGGTTTCGAGGTGGACGAGTCCTCGCTGACCGGCGAGTCGCTGCCCACCCGCAAGCAGGTGGACCCCGTGCCACAGGCGGCAGTCGCCGATCGCAGCTGCATGGTCTTCGAGGGCACCACGGTGGTGGCGGGCCACGCGCGTGCGGTCGTGGTGCACACCGGCGACCAGACCGAGGCCGGCCGCGCCGCGTCCCTCGCCGCCCGGGTCCCCACCTCGGCGGGAGTGCAGGCACGGCTGCACCAGCTCACCCGTCAGGTACTGCCCCTCACCCTCGCCGGCGGCGCCGCGGTGGCCGGCCTTTCCCTGCTGCGTGGCCGCCCGATGCGCACCGCGCTCCAGGGCGGTCTCGCGGTCGCGGTGGCCGCCGTGCCCGAAGGCATGCCCCTGGTGGCGACGGTGGCACAGATGGCCGCGGCCCGGCGGCTCAGCAGGCTCGGTGTCCTGGTGCGCACACCGCGCAGCCTGGAGGCGCTCGGGCGGGTGGACACCATGTGCTTCGACAAGACCGGGACCCTCACCGAGAACCGGCTGCGCGTCCTGCGCGTCATCACCGCCACAGGTGCCGACCGCCCCGCGTCCGGCCCCGATGCGCGGGCTGTCCTGCGTATCGCGGCCCGTGCCTGCCCGCGCGTCGTCGAGCAGGCCGGCTTCCACGCCCACGCCACCGACGAGGCCGTCCTTGCGGCGGCCCCGCGCGAAACGGGGTGGACCACGGTGCGGGCCGAGCCGTTCGAGGCGAGCCGGGGCTACGCGGCCGCCGTAGGACGCGCCGCGGAGACGGACGGCGAGGCCCGCGGCGGCGGCACGGACCTGCTGGTCGTCAAGGGCGCGCCGGAAGTCGTCCTGCCCTGCTGCCCCGATGCCGACCCGGCGGCCGTCGACACGGCACACACCCTTGCCGCAAAGGGGCTGCGGCTGATCGCCGTGGCACAGCGCCGGCTGGCCGTGGGGGAGGTGGCAACGGCTCTGGACGAGCACCTGGAACACCTCGAACTCATCGGCTTCGTGGCCCTGGCCGACACCCCCCGTGCCAGCTCCGCCCCGCTCGTCGCGGAGCTGGGCGAGGCCGGCGTACGGCCCGTGATGCTCACCGGCGACCACCCCGAGACCGCCCGCTCCGTGGCCGTCTCCCTCGGCTGGCCACCGGACGTCACGGTGGCCACGGGCGACGAGCTGGCCGCGCTGGACCGAGCGGGGCGGGCACGCCTGCTCAAGAACTGCGGCGTCGTGGCACGCGTGGCACCCGAGCAGAAACTCCAGGTCGTCGAGGCGTTGCGGGAGGCGGGCCGCGTGGTGGGCATGGTCGGCGACGGCGCCAACGACGCCGCGGCCATCCGCGCCGCCGACGTGGGGGTCGGCATCGCGGCACGCGGCTCGGCAGCCGCGCGCAACGCCGCCGACCTCGTCATCACCAACGACGACGTGTCCGTCCTCATCGAGGCCATCGGCGAGGGCCGCGCCCTGTGGCGCAGCGTGGCCGACGCGATCAGCATCCTGCTCGGCGGGAACGCCGGCGAGGTCGGCTTCTCCGTCCTTGGCACCCTGCTGTCCGGTACGTCGCCGCTGTCGACGCGTCAGCTGCTGCTGGTCAACCTGCTCACCGACATGTTCCCGGCGATGGCCGTCGCGGTCACCCCCCACTCCCCGGAACCCGCCGACGAGCCGACCGCGGACGAAGGCCGGCCCGTCGGCCTTGCGGTCCTCGGCGGACCGCTGAACCGGCAGATCCGGCACCGCGGACTGACCACCGGGATCGGTGCGGTCGTCGCCTGGCTGATCGGCACCCTCACGCCGGGTACGGCACGACGCACCAGCACCATGGCCCTGTGCGGTGTGGTCGGCGCCCAGCTCACCCAGACCGTCGCGGGACGCCGCAGCAGTCCGCTGGTCCTGGTCACCGCCCTCGGAACGGCGGCCGTGCTCGTCGCCCTCGTCCAGACCCCCGTCGCCAGCCACTTCTTCGGCTGCACACCACTGGGCCCCATCGCCTGGACCGGCGTTGCCGTGGCGATCGGGACCGCTTCACTCAGCTCCTGTGTACTCCCGCACACCGACCGCCTGCTGACCGGCCTCACCACACGGCTGCGTCCCGCCGTACGGGTCGTCCGCTGACCGCACGTGTCGTCAGCTGACCGTACGACTGGTCCACTGACCGCACCGGCTCGTCCGCTGACGGAGCGTACGAGACGAAGCCGGGCGTGGGCTTCCCACGAGAGGTGACCCGGTGCCCGGCCGGTCGAGCTGTCGGCCGGGCCCGGTCAGCGCTTGATTCCCACGCCCGCCAGCAGACTGATCTGGGCGTCCGTGGGCTCCGTCCCGTCGGTCCGGGAACCGTCGGGCCGCCAGCGGTGGCAGCAGACGATGCCGGGGTCGATCAGGTCGAGTCCGTCGAAGAAGCGACGGACGTCGCCGTGCGAACGGAACTGCACCGGAGACCCGGACTTGGTGTAGACCTCCGCGACCTTGTTCCAGGTCTCGGGGTCGAAGTCGGGCGTGCAGTGGTTCATGGCGAGGGCACTGCCCACCGGGAGCGGGTCGAGCAGCCGGCGCACGACGGCGTACGGGTCGTGCGGGTCGGTGATGAAGTGCATGAGCGCGTTGAGGGAGAGGGCGATCGGCTGGTCGAAGTCCAGGACCTCCGAGGCCTCCACGGCGGTCATCAGCGCGTCGGCGTCGGTGACGTCCGCCTCTATGTAGGCCGTGCGTCCCTGCTTCGTGCTGCGCATGAGGCGCTCGGCGTACTTCAGGACGAGGGGGTCGTTGTCGGCGTACACGACGCGGGCCTCGGGCACCAGGGACTGGGCGACCTGGTGCAGGTTGGGCTCGGTCGGGATGCCCGTGCCGATGTCCAGCCACTGGCGGATGCCGTGCTCCTGCGCCAGGACCCGGGTGGCCCGGTGCATGAACGCCCGGTTCTCGCGGGCCGTCATGTAGATGCCGGGATGCGCCTGGGCGGCGACCAGGGCCGCTTCCTTGTCGATCTCGAAGTGGTCCTTGCCGCCGAGGAAGTAGTCGTACATCCGGGCCGAGTGCGGCCTGCTCGTGTCGAGATCCCGGCCGACCTGCCTGGTGGTCATGTGCTTCCTTTCATCGGTGTGTCTGTCGGCCCAAAGGCCAGGACCGGGACCGGTGTCGCCGTCCCTGCTGCCCGCCGCCGGTTCACCCGGCGGCCAGGTGATCGGCCAGGCCCTGTTTGACCCCGCGGACGAACGCGGCGATCTCCTCCGGCGCGTAGATCAGCGCCGGCCCGGCCGGGTCTGTCGACTGCCGTACGGCCACGCGGCCGTCGGCGAGCAGTTTCGTCTCGACGCACTGGCCGCCGTTGGGCCCGCTCCAGGGACGCTCCCAGCCCTGTTCCCCGAGATCGCGGGCAGGCATCCCGTTGTAGACGCCCTCGTCGGTGATCGTCATGAGTACTCCTTGCGCATGCGGTTCAAGAGCGCCTTGCTGTCCTCGGACGACGTCAGCAGCGACATACGGGCGTGCGCCTCGAGATGGGCGACGACGTCCGCGCGCTGGTCCAGGTAGACGGAGGCCGACAGGAGTTCGCTGTAGACGATGTCGGGCAGCTCGGGTTCCTCGAACCGGAAATACGTGAACGGGGCACATGCCCCGACATGCGCGCCCGCGGCGAAGGGCACGATGTCGATGCTGACGTGCGGGAGTTCGGACATCTCCAGGAGCCGCTCGATCTGCTCCCGCATCACGTCCGGGCTGCCCACCGCCCGGTGCAGGACGGCTTCTTCCATGACCACCCACAACGTGGGGGCGTCCTCGCGCTCCAGTAGGCTCTGGCGGCGCAGCCGCAGCTCCACGCGGCGCGCGAGTTCCTCCTCGGTACCGTTCGGCAAGCCGCCGCGCAGCACGGCGCACGCGTAGCCGGGGGTCTGCAGAAGGCCGGTGACGTACTGGGGTTCGTAGGTGCGCAGGGTCTTCGCGCCGGTCTCCAGGCTGACGTAGGCGGTGAACCAGCTGGGAACGGCGTCGCGGTAGGAGTGCCACCAGCCGGGCTCGTTGGCCTGTTCGGCCAGGTCGACGAACTCGTCGATCTCCTGACGGTCCGCGCCGAAGGTCTCCAGGAGCTTCTCCACGTAGAGAGGCTTCAGCGCGACCTCGGCCTTTTCCAGCCGGCGGATCGTCAGAGTCGTCACGCGCAGTGCTTTCGCCGCGTCCTCCAGCGAGGCACCGGCGTCCACCCGCATGTCCTGCAGCCGGCGGCCGAGGATCATGCGAAGGACCGTCGGCGCGCTGGTGCCGGAACGGGCTTCGCTCACGCCCAACCTCCTGAGAATTCATCAACAAGACCATTCTGGCAGTGACTTGATGACGACGCCAGGGTGATACCCGCGCAGTTGAAATTATCAGGGAGCCGGTTGCAGCATGAGCACGATCACGCGCATAGTTGACATGTGAGCAGTCGAGTCACAGCTCTGACGCAGCATCCGGCCCGGACGGGACGCGCGGTGCTGATGCCGTCGTGGGCACCCCCACCACGGGCGCCGGCGCCGGCATGCGCCTCTCACCGCTCGAACCGCAGCCCGAACCCCCACACCGTGCCCTCCCCAGCACGGCACCGGAAGGCGACATCCGTGACTCTGCCCACGCCCTCAGCCCCCGCCGCGAACACCGCCTTAGCCCCGACCGTGCCGCGTCGGGAGTACTGGTTCGGCCTGCCCGCCCTGCGCACCAGCGCGAGATCCGCCCGCGACACCGTGCGCGACCGGCTGCGCGCCTGGAAGGTGCCCGGCGACACCTGCTGCGACGCGGTGCTGCTGGTCTCCGAGCTGACCACGAACGCCGTGCTCCACACCGACAGCGGTCATGTCCTGTGCGGCCTCACGCTGACCAGCGACGAGCGGCGCCTGCGTATCGAACTCCACGACGACGGCCGCACCCCGGTCCGCTCCCCCCAGCACCGGGCCGGCCCCGACGAGGAGGGCGGGCGGGGCCTGTACCTCGTCCAGCAACTCGCCGACCGCTGGGGCTCCGCGTGCTCGACGCGGGCCCGGGGGAAGGTCGTCTGGGCGGAGTTGTCCGCGTACCTCTGAAGCGATGGGCACCGGTCGGCACCGCACGGACCCACAACGTCCCCTTTGCGGGGCGAGGAGTCCCTTCTCCTCGATCCACCTACAGAAGGCGCCCATGAGCCCCCATGGCGAAACCGCTTCTCCCGTCGTGCTGTACGTATGCGCCGACCGAGCCCCGGGCGTGCCCGGAGCTGCCACACAGTGCGCGCAGACGGAAGGCCACGCGTTCGCCCAGGAGCGCGGGCTGACGATCGCCGAGGTCGTCACCGACACCTACGGTGAGCCCGACCCGGCCCGGCGCAGAGGATGGCGGCGGGTGCGGCAGTTGGTACAGACGGGCCACGTCACCGCCGTACTCGTCCGCTGGCCCAGCGCCATCGCCCCGGAGTCCGCGCACGAACTCCGGCACCGCGAGACCGCCTGGCTCCACGACCACGGCGTGCGCGTCCGGTACACCTGGGCGCCCTTGTCATCGAGGAGCGGCGAAGCCCCGTGATCCCGCTCGGCGATGTCCGGATCCTCGACTCACCCGACCCCTGACGGCGGCAGCCGTCATCGAACTAGGATCCGTGCGGCCCGGTTGGTCCTCCAGAACCCAAGCGGATCACCGCGTACCTCTCGCCGTCCCTCGGTGGCCGCGTCCATGAGCGGGTGGTGAAGGTGTGCAGCCGCCCGCTCACGATGGCGTGACGCGGCAAAGACGCACCGAACTCGTCGGCCACCGCCTCCAGCAACGCCCTCTCCACCGCGGACCGCTCCACCAACGTCCGTTCCACCAACGGCTGTTCCGGCTCGGCCCCGTCCTCCAGCGCGCCGAAGAACCGGCTCGGGTCCAGGGCCCGCGGTACCTCCCCGCTCTGCCGCATCTCTCCGCCCATGTACGTGAACGCGTACTCCTCGGCACCGTCTCGCGCCACCGAAAGGTGGAGGAACGGCTCCCCGTGCCAGTTCCTCAGGCCGCTCCACACCACCACCGCACGGGTACCGGCACTGGCGCCCGCGGCCGGGGAGACGAACCGCCGCCGCTCGAACGAAGCGGCATCGCCGTCGAAGGCGAAACTCCAGCCGGTGCCGGCGCGCCCGACCGCCATGAGCGCCCGGTCGTCGTAGGACGAGAAAACCCTTCGGTTGTGGAGCGACCTGTCGCGCGCCTCCTGGAAGGTCATGGGTTCGTCCAGCACGGCGCCGTCCCCGTCCGTGAGACGTCCGGGCAGCTCTTCCGGCTCCACCCCTTCCACCAGGACGAACCGGAAGGACCTGCGGTTGTTGCCCGGGTCCGGCTCCGCCAGCCACGCCAGATCGTCCGGATCGAGCCCGCCCGTCGGCCTCGGTGCCTCACCCGCATGCCCACCCCGTGGCACGGAGAGCATCTCGCGGCCCCGCTCCGGGGTCAGCATTGGCCCGAGCAGGGGGTCGGCCACCCACCCCAGCGGCACCAGGTGGTCAGGTCCCAGCGGCTCCCACAAGGGCAGAGCGTCTGTCAGAGTCCGCCACGCCCCGTCGGTGTCTCCCCACCGCGCCAGCTCCCGCGCCCGCTCGACCGCCTCGCCGAACGGTCCGGCCGCCGTGTACCGGTACGTGCCGCTGCGCACCTGCTCCAGCGTCGCGTAGGCCAGTGACACCAGGTCGTCGCCGGCGCCCCGCAGATGGAACGTCAGCGTGTCGTCGTCCCGCCACGACTGCGCCGCGTGATCGGCGACCAGCGGTGGCAGGAGGTCGGGCGCGTACCGCGGGTCCGTCACCAGACCGTCGAAGTACACCATGTAGGTCTGTCCGAGCAGGCGGCGTATCTGGTCGCCCAGCCCGGTGGCCCGCGGTCTGCCGTACCCCTTGGCCTCGTCCAGCGCCTCGGCGGCCCGCTCCCAGTCGCCGCGCAGCACCTCCAGCCGGGCCTCCTCCACCAGGGAGTCCATCTCTCGCGTCGTGTCGTTGGCGAACTCCGCCTCGCCGGCGCCCCGGTGAGCCCCCAGACTGTGGAACTCCCGGTACATGTCCCGCATGAACTCGAGGAAGTTCGCGTGCCGCTCAGGTGGCGCGGCCCGCCAGGCGGCCCACGTGTACACGGCCCACTCGCCGTCCTCGTCCATGTCCTCGGGATCCATGAGGACGTGGACGACGTCGGATTCGACGTCGAGTTGCAGTCCGCGCCGCCAGAGGTCCACGTCGCGCCGCGCCTCGGGCCCCGCGTCCTCGTCCAGGTACTCCTCGAAGATGTCCGCGAGTCCTGACTCGTTGTCGTGCCAGCGCGCGTCCGCGGTCCCCGCCAGCAGCCACACGAACCCGCCCGCGTGCCGCCACCCGTCGCTGACCTTGAGGAACTCCCGGTACGACGGCGGCATCCGCTGGCCGAGGCGCTCCTCCATGGCCGCGATCCGCTCTGCGGACGCGGGCGGGAACCCCAGCCAGCGCGACCGCCGTGCGGTCACGTCGTCCTCGCTCCGCGTCTTCCCGTCCGGCAGGGAATCCGCCCACTCCCCGCTCCACCTGAGCAGGAACGACCGCCAGTCGAATGCCGTGGTGTCCGTCATGCGTTCGATCCTGCCACCCACCACTGACATTGATACTCGTACGCGGGTTCCGGCGGTCGTGGCTCTGCCACTGACTGGCGCCCTGCTGGGCTGTCTTCGCGTTGTTCTGCCCGGCCGCCGGAACCTGGTTCTCATGGCTCCGGCCGGGCGGACCATGACCTGATAGGAGCTTGGTCAGAAGCCCCTTCAATGTCCTGTCTGAGCCACCCGGCCGACGCCACCTCCGGCTAGGAAGGCGTTCACCAGCATGGCAGCACAGGCCCCGGAAGACACTACTGGCACCGACCAGAAGGTGTTCGGAGGCGTCGACTCCCACACCGACACCCTCCATGTCGCTGTCATCGGCGACAACGGCGGCCACCTCGCCGACGCCGAGTTCACCACCACCCCCGCCGGGTACGCCGCCGCCCTGGCCTTCCTCGACGCCCACGGCCATGTCACGGCGATCGGGGTGGAAGGCACCTCCTCCTACGGGGCCGGCTTCACCCGCGCCGCCCGCGCGCGAGGGCACCAGGTCATCGAGGTCAACCGCCCCGACAAGGCCGGACGCCGCCGGATCGGCAAGTCCGACCCCATCGACGCCTACGCTGCAGCCCGCGCCGCCCGGTCCGGGCGGGCCTCCAGCGCGCCCAAGGACGACACCGTCACCGGCATACGCGCCCTGCACAACGCCGCCCGCTCCGCCGTGAAAGCACGCACCGCCGCGCTCAACCAGATCGGCAGCATCCTCGTCACCGCCCCCGAGGCCATCCGCGCCAAGTACGGCCCGCTGAAATCGATGGACCGGGCCGATGCCCTGGCCCGGCTGCGGCCGGCCGGAGACACCCTCCACGCCGCGGTCCTGACCGCGCTGAAGAGCCTTGCCCGGCGCGTCAAGGAGCTGACCGCCGAGCATGAAGCCCTCACCAAGGCCCTGGACACTGCGGTCACCGCGGACAACCCCGGCCTGCGAGCCGCCCACGGAGTCGGCCCCGACACCGCCGCACAACTGCTGATCACGGCAGGCGGCAACCCCGAACGCATGCGGACCGAGGCATCCTTCGCCGCCCTCTGCGGAGCCGCCCCGGTCCCCGCCTCCAGCGGCAGGACCAACCGCCACCGCCTCTCCCGGGGCGGGGACCGGGGCGCCAACTCCGCTCTCTACCGCATCGCCCTGGTCCGCATGGGCAGCGACGCCCGCACCCGCGAATACGTCGCACGGCAGACCGCCGCCGGACGCACGAAGAAGGAGATCATCCGGCTGCTGAAACGAGCCATCGCACGTGAGGTCTTCCGCTGCCTGACCACCACGGTCAACGTTCCCGAAGTCGCCGACCTCCGCCCCCTCCGGCAGTCCAAGAACATCACCCTCACCGCCGCCGCACGACACCTCGGCGTCTGGCCCACCAGAATCTCCGACATCGAACGCGGAACCCGCCGACTCGACGACCTCGCCCACGCCTACCGCACCTGGCTCCAAACCGCTTGACCAGCAATAGGAGCATCAACGCCCCCGGGTGCGCCGGTCAGGAGGCGGGGACGGGGCCGCCGGGGCGGAACCGCTCCACCCCGACGATGTGCCGCACCTTGACCGGGCGCACGATCACCGCGACCCGCTGCTCACCCGGCATGATCCACTCGAAGCGCTCGCTGCCCAGGTACTTGCGGGCCAGCCGGTCCATCAGGTCGTGCGCCTCCTGGCCTTCGACGAAGCGGGACACCACACCGCTGATCTGCACGCGGTCGAAGGGGTCGACGGCGTCCGCGTGCGAGAGGTAGACGCGGGGGTCGCGGCGCAGGTTCTCCTCCTTCACGCGGCCCACCGACGTGTTGAACATCAGCTCCCCCTCGCCCTCCAGATCCACCCACATCGGACTGACCTGGGGTGCTCCGTCGGCGAACACCGTGCCGACGTACCAGATGTTGGGGGCTTGCAGCCGGGCGCGGACGGCCTCGTCGAAGTTCGCGGTCATTCGGGGAGATTATCAATCGTGAACGGTGGCCGGGTTCTGGGGAGTCGTGGATTTCCGCGGCCAAGTCCGTTGACGGGAATGGTCTGTTCGCGCGTCTGCGACGGGAAGCAACACCTTCCCTGGTGCGACGCGGTTCCACGTGACGACGCGGTTCCACGCGACCAGGTCCTGGTCGCCGTCCGGGGAGCGCCGGGACGGTCGACCGGGAAGCGGTGATGATGTTGGAATATGTTCGAGAATGTTAAGTTCTGCCTGGCGTCGATCGGGTGAGGGAATGCATCCGCGGGCCCGGAGTTGTGCTACGGTTTGGGTGTTGCAGTTGTGGTACCCATGAACCTATGTGCGCCTGACGGGAATGCTTTCTCCTGCAGGCGCATATTTTGTTTTCCGGCATCTCCGGATGGGGCCTCTGCCTACAGAAGGAGAAGGTCATGGCACAGGGAACCGTGAAGTGGTTCAACGCCGAAAAGGGTTTCGGCTTCATCGAGCAGGACGGCGGCGGCCCCGACGTCTTCGCCCACTACTCGAACATCGCGACGCAGGGCTTCCGTGAGCTCCAGGAGGGCCAGCGGGTCTCCTTCGACGTCACGCAGGGCCAGAAGGGCCCGCAGGCGGAGAACATCGTCCCCGCCTGATCGCCGGACGCGTATCCGCTCACCGGGGTCCGCACCGTATGGTGCGGACCCCGGTTTGTGCTGTTTCCAGGAAGGCAGACCACCGCATGTCCCGCAGGCCCCAGAAGTCGAACCGGCGCGCCTCGTCACCCCCACCGTCCGCGTCGTCACCGACAGAGTTCCGGCTGCCGGAAAGCAAGACCCCCGCACTTCCCGCCGTCGAGGACTTCGCCGATCTGGACATGCCCGCGGGGCTGCTGAAGACCCTCACCGCGCAAGGCGTGACCAGTCCGTTTCCCATCCAGGCCGCCACCCTGCCCAACTCGCTCGCCGGCCGCGACCTGCTGGGACGGGGACGTACCGGATCCGGCAAGACCCTCGCGTTCGGGCTGGCGCTCCTCGCCCGTACGGCCGGACTGCGCGCGGAGCCCAAGGCACCGCTCGCCCTCGTGCTCGTACCCACCCGTGAGCTGGCCCAGCAGGTGACGGACGCGCTGACCCCCTACGCGACGGCCGTGAACCTCCGGCTGGCCACCGTGGTCGGCGGGCTGTCCATCACCAAGCAGGCCGGTACCCTCCGGCGCGGCGCCGAGGTGGTCGTGGCCACTCCGGGCAGGCTCAACGACCTCGTGGAACGCGGCGACTGCGTGCTCGGCAGCGTGGGCATCACGGTTCTGGACGAGGCCGACCAGATGACCGACATGGGTTTCCTGCCGCAGATCACCAAGCTGATCCAGAACGTACGGCCCGACGGACAGCGCATGCTCTTCTCGGCCACCCTGGACCGCAACATCGACCGCCTGGTGCAGCGGTTCCTGACCGACCCCGTGGTGCACTCCGTGGACCCGTCGGCGGGAGCGGTGACCACCATGGAGCACCACGTGCTCCACGTCCTGGACGAGACCGACAAGAAGGCCGTCACCACGCGCATCGCGGCCCGTGACGGCCGGGTCATCCTCTTCCTCGACACCAAGAGGTCCGCCGACCGGCTCGCCAAGCGACTCCTCTCCGTCGGCGTCCGCGCGGCGGCACTGCACGGCGGCCGTACCCAGCCGCAGCGCAACCGCACCCTGGAACAGTTCAAGAACGGCCAGGTCACCGCGCTGGTGGCGACGAACGTCGCGGCCCGGGGCATACACGTCGACGACCTCGACCTCGTGGTCAACGTCGATCCGCCGACCGACCACAAGGACTACCTCCACCGGGGTGGTCGTACGGCCCGCGCCGGCGGTTCCGGCAGTGTGGTCACGCTGGTCCTGCCCGACCAGAAGCGGGACGTCACCCGGCTCATGTCGGACGCGGGTGTCCGGCCCCGGACGGCCCGCATCACGTCGAGCGACGCGGAACTGGCCACCCTCACCGGCGCCCGCGAGCCTTCCGGCGTGGCCGTCACCATCGAGGTCCCCCAGCCGGCGACACCGGCGGCTTCCCGCCCCGACGGGAAGAACGGCACCAAGCCCGGCAGCAGGCGATCCGGCGGCCGGCGCCGAAGCGGCGGCGGGGCCAAAGCGACGGCAGGTGCCGCCACCAGGACGGAGAGCCGGGGCTCGGACCGCCGGGCCGCGGCCGGCACGACGGGGGCCGGTGGCACCTCCGCGACCGTCGGACGCGGCTCTGCCCGCCGGACGGGATCCGGCGGGGGCACGGGCGGTGCCGCCGGCGCGGGCCGCACGTCCGGCCGCCAGTCCTCGCCCGGTACGGCAACCGGCGCGGCCTCCGCCAAGGCGGGCCGCGGCTCCGGTCGGCGGGCGACCGGCGGCGGAGCGGGGAGCGGCACTGCCGGAACCGGCGGGCGTAGCTCCGATCGCGGCGCCGATCGCGGAGCGGACCGTCGAGGCGGCCGACGCGCCTAGAGTCCGCCGACGCGTTCGGCCCCCTGCCGGCCCGGGTGGGGCTGCCGGGTCGAGGGGGCCGAACGCGTCCATGCGGAAAGCGACTTCGGGCTCGCCGTCTCGCGGGGCGCCGGCGGTCGGGACTCCGGTCGCCGAAGACCCGGTCAGGAATGCCAGCGGCGGCGGCGTGGTCCGAAAGCCGCCCCTGGTGGCAGGTGTCCAGCCGAAGTGGGGCGCGTCCACGGCGTATTAGGCTGTGTATTCGTGACCTCTCCCGACGTGCCGGTCGACGACCTCGACCAGCGGATCATCGCCGCCCTGCAGATCGACGGCCGCGCCTCCTGGCGGCACATCGCCCGGGTGCTGGGAGAGCCGGAGCGCACCGTCGCCCGGCGCGGGCTGCGGTTGCTGGAGAACCAGCTGGTCACGGTTGCCGCGCTCGTCCCCTCCGGGGACTGTGTGATCGCGCGGCTGCGCTGTGTCCCCGACGCCACTCGTCAGGTCGCTCTGGCCACCGCGCGGCGCAAGGACACGATCTTCACCTATGTCGTCACGGGCTCCTCGGACTGCGTGGCCGAGCTCCAGTGCCCACCGGGCCGGCTGGCCGAACTGGTGCTGGACGACCTTCCCGCACTGCCCGGTCTGACGGCGCAGCAGGTCTATCCCGTGCTGCGGTACTTCCGCACCGTGCACGAGTGGCACCCGGACATCCTCGACCCGCAGCAGGTGGCGGAGCTGCGCCGCTTTCCCACCCCCGACGACTCGGCGAGCAGACCCGACATGGAGCTGGACCCGGAGGAGCGCGCGATCGTCGCGGCCCTGGCCGAGGACGGCCGGCATACGCACGAGGAGCTGGCCGCGCTGGCGGGCGTCTCGGAGGCCACGGCGCGGCGCCGCGTGGAGGCGTTGTCCCAGGCGGGTGTGGTGAGCATCCGGGCCTCGGTGGAGCCCGCCCTCCTGGGCCTGCCGGTGGAGGCGCTGCTGTGGATCCGCACGCGTCCCGACGCGCTGGAACGCGTCGGCACGCTGGTGGTGGAGTCCCCCTTGGTGCGCTACGCGGCAGTGGTCACCGGCGAGTACCAGCTCCTGGTGCACGTCGTGCAGCCGTCGAAGGACGCGCTGCTGGACTATCTGGCCCACGCGTCCTGGGTCCCGCACGTGGAGGCGGTGGAGTCCCAGTTCGTCGTGGAGGCGCTCAAGCGGAGCGCGACACCGACGCCACGACTGCGCCGGCTGCTGTCAGAACCCGTGTAGCCCGTCACCCGTGTAGCCCGTCACCCGTGTAGCCCGTCGGCGACGACCCCGGCCAGGCGCGCGGTCAGGTCCCGGCCGTCGGGGACGAGCCGGTGGACGAGACCGCGGCGGTACAGCTCGGTCGCCGAGATGCCCTGCCGATGATCGACGAGAGCAGGGAGGTGCGGACCACGCGTCCGCGTCCGCTCGCCCGCCGTTCGTACAGGGCCGCCGGCACGCCGGTCACGCCGAAGAAGCCCGTGAGGAGGCCGCGAGGAGGCCGCGAGGAGGCCGGCGATCGGCGTGCCGAGCTTGGTGGGCGCGCCGGGTTCCCCGGTCAGGCTCATCAGCCCTGCCTCGCCCTGGGCGATCTGGTCGTACCCGGCCCGCCGCCCCCGGGTCCGTCGTGTCCGAAGCCGCTGATGGAGAGGATCGCCAGGCCCGGGTCGAGTTCCCGCGTTCTCGATCAGTACGTCGGCCCGCCGCCCCAGCCGGGTCACCAGCTCACGGCGGACCCCAGCCGCGGGTGTCGTCACCGTGGCCGGGGAAGCGGAGCCGGGGGAAGCGGAGGTGAAGGGGGAAGTCATGGGCTGTCCTCGTCATCAGAGGCGGAATCGTTCACGAGACAAGCATGACGTGACTGTTTCCATCTAGGGTACGCAACTCTTGACTTGTTTCGTCTCCTCGGCTCAGGATGTGGCCCACCGAGAAACCGCGTGACGAGGACCACATGAACGAGGACATCTGCTATCTCGACGCCACGGATCTGATCGAGCTGATCCAACGGCGCGCACTTTCCGCCCGGGAGGTAGTCCAGGCACATCTCGACCGCATCGCGCGGATCAACCCGGAGCTCAACGCGATCGTCACGGTGGACCCGGAGGGCGCGCTCGCCGCCGCGGCCGTGGCCGACGACCGGCTCGCCGCCGGTGAGCCGACCGGCCCGCTGCACGGCCTGCCGATCGCCTTCAAGGACACCCACCTGACCGCGGGCATGCGCACCACGCACGGCTCCCCGCTCTTCGCCGACCATGTGCCGGACGAGGACGAACTGCTGGTCAGCCGCATCCAGCAGGCGGGCGCCATCCGCATCGGGAAGACCAACGTGCCCGAGTTCGCCGCGGGCTCGCACACCTTCAACCCCGTCTTCGGTGCCACCCGCAACCCCTACGACCGCTCCCGCTCGGCCGGCGGCAGCAGCGGCGGCGCGGCGGCTGCCCTCGCCGCCGGGCTCCAGCCGCTCGCCGACGGCAGCGACATGGGCGGCTCACTGCGCAACCCGGCGTCCTTCTGCAACGTCGTCGGCCTGCGCCCGACCCCCGGCCGGGTGCCCGCCTACCCGGCACGCAACCTGTGGGACACCCTGGGCGTACCCGGCCCGATGGCGCGCACGGTACGGGATGTCGCGCTGCTGCTCTCCGTCATGGCCGGCCCCGACCACCGCTGCCCGACCAGCCTGGACACCCCCGGTGCGGCCTTCCGCGCCCTGCCCGCCCCGGCCGGGCTGCGCGGCCTGCGCATCGCCTGGACCCCCGACCTGGGTGGCCGCGTGCCGGTCGAACCCGACGTACTGGCCGTCCTCGAACCGCAGCTGCAGGTCTTCCGCGACCTCGGCGCGGTCGTCGTCGAGGACTGCCCACCCCTCGACGGCGCCGAGGAGGTGTTCCGGACCCTGCGCGCCCAGGAGTTCGACCTCGGCCTCGGCGCACTGCTCGACAGCCACCCCGAGCAGCTCAAGCCCGCCATCGCCTGGAACATCCGGCAGGGCCGCCGGCTGAGCCAGGCCGACCTCTCCGCCGCCGTGGAGTCACGCTCCCGACTGCACGTCGCGGCAGCCGAGTTCTTCGACCGCTACGACCTTCTCCTGGCCCCGGTCAGCCAGGTGGCGCCGTTCCCCGTCGAGTGGGAGTACCCGCTCACCGTCGCCGGGCAGCCGCAGCACAGCTACCTGGACTGGATGCGCTCCGCCTACTTCCTCACCGTCCTCGGCGTCCCCGCGCTGTCCGTCCCCGCCGGATTCACTCCCGGCGGACTCCCCGTCGGCCTGCAACTCGCCGCACGCCCCAGGGCCGAGGCCGCACTGCTGCGGGCCGGCGCCGCGTACGAGGCGGCCACCGGCCACGGCCGGATACGGCCCGCCCTCCCCTCCGTCCCCAGCGAGCGTCCGATCGGAGCGAGCAGATGACCCCACCCATGCGATACGCGGTGGCCGCCGTCCCGGCCGTCGCCTTCTTCGCCACCCCCTTCCTCCCCTTCGTCAACACCACACGCCTGTGGCTCGGCATGCCGGCCGCCGTCGTCTGGGGCGTGCTCTGGACCATCGGCACCACTGCCGCACTCGGCCTGATCGATTGCTTCGGCACGCACCAGGACGAGGGGGACGCGGCATGAACAGCACGATGGTGATCGCCCTCGCCGGCATGCTCGGTCTGGCCCTCCTCGGCGCGAGCGGGCGACGGGCCCGAGCCCGCTCCCACGACCTGGGCGACTGGACCGTGGGCGGGCGCAGCTTCTCCACCCTCACCTCCTGGTTCCTCCAGGCGGGCGAGTTCTTCACCACCTTCAGCTTCCTGGGCCTGGCCGGGCTCGCCTTCAGCGGTGGCGTCGCCGCCGTCTACGCCCTCGGCTATCTCGCCCTGGGGCTGATCCCCATGTACTTCCTCGCCCCCCGCTTCTGGAAGCTCGGCCGCGACCACGGCTACGTCACCCAGGCCGACTTCTTCGCCGAGCGCTTCCGCAGCCCGCTGCTCGGCAAGGTCGTCGCCGTCGTCGGCGCGGTCTTCCTGCTGCCCTATCTGCAACTGCAGATCACCGGACTCGGCGTGATCGTCCAACTGGCCACCGGCAGCCACTCAGGCGCCCAGCTCAGCATGGTCCTGGCCACCGCCCTGACCGCGGGCTTCGTCCTCCTGGCGGGCATCCGGGGCATCGCCCGCGCCGCCTACGCCAAGGACGTCCTCATGGTCGTCGCCCTCATCCTGCTGCTCGTCGCCGTCCCGGTCGGCATCCACGGCGGCTTCGGCGGCCTCTTCTCGGGCATCCAGCACAGCCACCCCGAACTGCTGACGCTCCATCAGAATGGCCTCGACGGAACCTGGTTCGTCTGCGCCATGCTCATCAGCAGCATCGGCACCGGCTTCAACACCATGCCGCACCTGTGGCCCGCCCTGCTCTCCGCACGCAGCGGGCGCGCCCTGCAGAAGAACTACGTCTGGCTGCCGCTCTACCAGATCGCGCTCGCCATCCCCATCGTCATCGGCTTCGCCGGAGCCTTCGTACTGCCCCGCACCACCGCACCCAACCAGGCCCTGCTCACCATGGCCGGGCAGGCCCTGCCGGGCTGGCTGGTCGGCGTCGTCGCGGTCGCGGCGGCAGGAGCGGCGATGGTGCCCTCGGCAGCCATCGTCATGGGCATCTCCTCGCTGGTCTCGCACAACCTGCTGCCGAAGCGCCTGGGCGCCCGGGGCCGGCTGCGCGCCAACCACCTCGTCGTGCTCGCCGCCGCGGGCCTGGCCCTGCTCCTCGGCCTGAACCGGCCCGATCTCCTCGCCAACCTGCTGCTGCTCACCTTCGGCGGCCTCGCCCAACTCGCCCCCGCGACCGTCGCCGGACTGCGCGACCGGGTCAGGTTGGGCGCCCTGCCGGCACTCCTCGGCATCGTCACCGGCGTCGCCGTCCTCACCTGGCTCACCTTCGGTGGCGTCGACCTCGGCAGCGTGGACGCGGGCCTCATCGCCCTCGTCCCCAACATCGCCGTCACCTGGGGCGCCCACGTGCTGCTGCGGGAGCGGACCTCCGTACCGGAGGAGCGCGCGGTCGAACTGACCGGCTCCCCGTTGTAGGCAGCGCACGCATCCGGGGCGGGGCTCCACCAGGCTCACAGGGCACGACAGAACGCCCGGAGCCCCATCCCGGAGCCCCACCCCGGCGCACTGCCGAGCCTGGCGGGTGCAACCGACCCGGAGGGAGCCTGTCCCTGGCCGGACGAGGAAGCAGACGGCCACCGGCTGAGCCGGCCTACGAGGACGACTCGGGACCGTCGTCGCCGACCTGCTGGAGACTGCTCCGGCGTTTCGTCCGGTGGCTGCGCCGATACCGGCCATGCAAGTGGAGAGCGACCACCATGCCTGCCGTCAGCGGCCACCACAGCGAGGCCCCGTTCTGGGCCATCTGTATGCCCTTCCACAGCAGAGCGATCGAGATCAGCGGACTGAGCCATCCCATGGCGACGTCGAGCGGACCGCCATCCCTGAACGGATTCCGCATGGTCGGGTTCCTCTGCTCCGCGGGCCCGCGTGATCACGGCGTCGGCGAGTGTAGTTTTCGCCCCCATCCACGTCATCGCCTGGGCGCGGTCAGAAAAGCAGGCACTCAGCGGCGAGTGACCGTCACCGTCACGCGAGCCCCTGGTGTGGCCGTCACCCATGCCCTTCCCGGGCCGTGGCGGCGGACCGTGGCCTTCCCGCGGACGGTGATGCTCCAGCCCTCGGAGGGCAGGGAGACCTCGGTGGTCCGGGGGCCCGGACGGGCGGAGGAGTCGTACGTCAGCCGGTACACGCCTGCGTCAGGGTCGTAGGCCGATGACCTCACGGTGCCCGCGACCGCTTCCGCGTACGGTTCGGCGGTGAGGTCCTTGTTCGTGCGGAAGGTACCGTCCTGGTCGACAGCGCAGTAGCCGCCGCCGTAGCACCACACGTATCCCGCCCAGCCGGAGCTGTACCGGCCGAGTGAGGCCATGGCGTCGCGGTAGAAACGGCCCATGTTCGGCAGGGAGTTGTTGAGCGGCCCCCATTCGCCCACCACCAGGGGGACCTTGTACTGCTCCGGGTACCGCGTGACGGCCTGCTCGTAGGCCTCGACCCAGCCCGAGGACGGGTCGTAGTCCGCGCCGGCCTCCATGGCCGTGTTGTAGAAGTGCGGTGCGTAGACCACCTTCTTGTCGTCCACACGGCCGAGGCCGGTCGGTACGGCCTCCCCGACGATCGGCGTCGGCTCGACGAAGACCCAGCCGGCACGGTCCTCGGAACGGATCGCGTCCGCCACACGGTTGTACATCGGCGTCAGCTGGTCGCGTTCGATGCGGCGGGCCGCCGACGGCAGGTCCTCACCCGGCCGCAGCTCTCCCATCGGCTCGTTGATGACGTCGTAACCGATCACGGCGGGGTGGTGGGAGAAACGACCGGCGAGCACCTTCCACATGCGGGCCTGCGCGCGCTGGAGGTCCTCGTCCTCGTACAGGTGGGTGAAGGCACGCTGCACCGCCGGTTCGTAGTACTCCGAGAACCAGTCGTCGGGGTGCGGCTCGAACGGCAGCCCGTCGGTTCTCGTGGCCCATTCCGGAATGCCGCGGTGACCGAAGGCGGGGCCGAAGACGTCCTGGTGGGCGTCGATGACGACCCGCACGTCATAGCGTTCGGCCCAGTCCAGCACCCGCTCGATCTTCCTCAGGTATCCCTGGCTGTACCGGCCGGGGCGCGGCTCCAGGTCGTCCCAGAAGACGAGCAGGCGGGCGAAGTCGAAACCCTTGGCCCGCATGTCGCGGAAGGTCTGCTCCGTGATGGCGGACAGGGCGGTGTCACCCCGGTGCACCTTGTCCTCGACGTTCCAGCCGCGCAGTGTGAGCGTCCGGCCCTGTACGTCGGTGAGGACGGGGGCGGTGGAACGCGCGGTGCCGGCATGGGCGGCCGAGGCCGGGAGCGCTGAGGCCGGGAGTGCCGAGGCCGGGAGCAGCGCGGCTGCCAGAGCGGCCGCGAGGGTGACACGCAGCAAGTGGACTCCAAGGGCGAAGTCGGGAGAAGACGACGACGTCCGGGAACGGCGGGGCCGTCTCCTCGGGGACGGGTCGCTCGTGGTTCTACCGGTCGGTAGGCGACATGGGAATCCCTTGAGCAGGTCCACTTTCCCCTACGAGACGCGGCGGGATCGTCTCGTCTCTCACCGGAAGAACGCGTTCATCCCCGGAATGTCCGAGAGGAAGGTCTCGATGCCGGCGATCTTGCCGTCACGCAGGCGCATGACCGGCGCGAGGTACTCGTCCAGCACCGCATCGTCCCTGCGCGCGGTGTTGTGCAGGGAGAGTGCCACATTGTCCCGGCTGACCAGGATGTGCAGCAGCTCGAAGTTCAGGCCGTATCCGGCGATCTTCTGGGCACGCTCGACCACGGCATGGGCGCCGACGGCTGTCCCCGAGATGGTGTTCTCGCCGGGGAGTGTCCACGTGGCGTCATCGTGCAGCAGGGAAAGGATCCCGTCCCAGTTCCCGGCGACCAGGAAGGAGTGGAACTGTTTGCCGATGGCGTAGTTCTGGTTGTCGACGGTCATGACGGCTTTCCTTTCGGACAAGGTTCGAATGAGTTTCGGACTGAGGCGGTCGGACTGAGGCGGTCGGACTGGGGCTGTCGGACTGGGGATGAGAGGCCGGGGCCGCTCGCCTGCTCAGCCCGGGTGCACCATGGTGCGGGGATCGGCGATGCGGTCGAAGTCCTCGGCCGTGATGTCACCGCTGGCAAGGGCGGCCTCCCGCAGGGTTGTTCCTTCGCGGTCCGCCGTGTGGGCGATCGCGGAAGCCTTGTCGTAGCCGATCACCGGGGAGAGGGCGGTGACCAGCATGAGGGAGCGGTTCACGTACGAGGCGATCCGGTCGTCGTTGAGCCGAGTCCCCTCGATGCAGTACCGGCGCAGCTTGGTGCACGCGTCGGCGACGATGGTGGCCGCGTGCAGGAAGTTGTTGATGATGACCGGTCGCATCGCGTTGAGTTCGAAGTTGCCCTGGGAGCCGGCGAAGGCGATGGCGCTGTCCTCGGACAGGACCTGGATGCACACCATGACCATCGCCTCGCACTGGGTCGGGTTGACCTTGCCTGGCATGATCGAGGAGCCCGGCTCGTTGGCGGGCAGGAGAAGTTCACCGAGTCCGCAGCGCGGCCCGGAGGCGAGCCACCGGATGTCGTTGGCGATCTTCATGAGCGTCACGGCCAGGGCGCGCAACCCGGCGGAGGCACCGACCATGGCGTCGAGGCCGCCCTGGGCGGCGAACTTGTTCCGCGCGGTGGTGAACGGGTAACCGGTCTCCGCGGCGATCTCCGCAGCGATCTGTTCGGCGAACCCCGGCGGTGCGTTGAGCCCTGTGCCCACCGCCGTGCCGCCTGCCGCGAGCTCGTACAGGCCCTGTGCGGACGTGGTGACCCGGTCCACGGCCTGCTCCAACTGGTGGGCGTAGCCCGACCATTCCTGGCCCACGGTCAGCGGAACCGCGTCCTCCAGGTGCGTGCGGCCGATCTTGACCACATCGCGCCACTGGTCGGCCTTGGCCTCGATCGCCTGGCGCAGCGCGGTGACGCTGGGCAGCAGGTGCTCGTGGATCTCCTTGACCGCGGCGATGTGCATGGCCGTGGGAAAGGTGTCGTTGGACGACTGGCCCATGTTCACATGGTCGTTGGGATGGATCGGCGTCTTGCTGCCCAGTTCGCCGCCGGCCAGTTGGATGGCGCGGTTACTGATCACCTCGTTGGTGTTCATGTTGGACTGGGTGCCCGAACCGGTCTGCCAGACGTACAGCGGAAAGTGATCGTCCAGATCTCCCGCGACGACCTCGTCGGCCACGCGCTGGATCAACCGGGACTGCCACACGGGCAACCTGCCCGCGCGACCGTTGACGATCGCCGCGGCCTTCTTGACATGGCCGTAGGCGTGGTAGACCGCCTTCGGCATCCGGTCGTTCCCGATGGAGAAGTGGACCAGGGAGCGCTGGGTCTGTGCGCCCCAGTAGCGGTCGGCCGGGACCTCGATCGTCCCCATGGAGTCGGACTCCCTGCGCAGGCCGCTGGCGACCAGGCCGACAGGCAGGTCGAGGATCTTCGGCGCTTCCCCGGAAACCGGTGCGGCGCTCGTGCTTCGCGCGGTCACGGCCGGCCTCCGTCACTGTAGACCGGTTCCCACATAGCCTGCCGTACGGCATCGAGGGCGTCGGACGGCTCGACGGTGGCCACCTTCTCGGCGACAGCCGCCCGGACCACGGCAGCGGCAGTGATCGCGGAGGAGTCGCGCAGGCCTTCCACCGGAGGCAGCAGCGACGCGCCCGGCTCGGCGACCTCCACCTGCCCCGCCACCGCCTCGGCGGCTGCGAGCAGCATGCCCGGCGTGACCCTTGACGCGCCCGACACGATGGTGCCCAGACCCAGACCCGGGTACAGCAGGGCGTTGTTGGCCTGCCCGATCCGGTAGGTGACACCCTCGTACACCACCGGGTCCACCGGGATGCCCGTGGCGACCAGGGCCCGGCCCCGGCTCCAGCGGATCACATCGGCCGGCATGGCCTCGATACGGGACGTCGGATTGGAGATGGGGAAGACGATGGGACGTTCGACGCCTGCCGACATCGACTCGACGACCTCGCGGGTGAACGCGCCGTGGACCGTGGAGGTGCCCAGGAGGATCGTGGGCCGGACCTGCCGCACCGTTTCGAGCAGACCGGCCGCACCGTCCTGCCCGGCCCAGCCGGCCACCTCGGCGGGGTCACGCGCGTAGGGCCGCTGATAGTCGCGCAGGTCCGCCATGTCCCGGGTCAGCAGGCCCTGTCGGTCGATCAGCCAGACCTGGGCGGTGGCCCGCGCGGGGTCGGCCCCGTCGCGGATCATCGCGTCCCGCAGCTGGTCGGCGATGCCTGCTCCGGCCGTTCCTGCGCCGAAGACGACCAGCCTCTGGTCGCGCATCGGTACGCCGCTCACCCGGACCGCGGACAGGGCCGCGGCCAGCGTGATCGCGCCGGTGCCCTGAACGTCGTCGTTGAAAATGCGATAGGTGTCGCCGTAGGTCTCCAGGATGCGCCGCGCATTGCCGGGGCCGAAGTCCTCGAAGTGGAGCAGCGCACCCGGGAACATCGCCGAAGCGGTCCTCAGGTACTTCTCGATGAAGCTGTCGTAGGCGGCGCCGCGCACCCTCGGGTGCCGGTTGCCCAGGTAGAGCGGGTCCTCCAGCAGCGAGGCACGGTCGGTGCCCACGTCGAGGGACACCGGCACCACGCGGTGCGGGTCGATGCCTGCCGCCGCCGTGTACACGGCCAGCTTGCCGACCGAGATCTGGATCCCGCCCACACCCCAGTCCCCGATGCCGAGGATCTCCTCCGCGTCGGTGCAGACGATCAGGTCGACGTCGTCGGCGCCCAGCCGCAGCGTGCTGAAGGCCTTCTCCATGTCGTCCGGCCGGTCGATGGAGAGGAACACCCCCCGGGGCCGGCGGTACTCGTGGGAGTACTTCTCGATCGCCTCGCCCACGGTGGGGTCGTAGACGATGGGCAGAAGCTCCCCCAGGCGGTCGGTCAGCAGCCTGAAGTACAGCGTCTCGTTCCGGTCGTGCAGCTGCTCCAGGTAGACGTTCTTCGCCAGGTCACTGCCCTGGGCCTCCAGCTGCTGGTACGCGCGCTGGGCCTGCTGCTCCAGCGTGAGCACCGCGGCGGGCAGACGTCCGGTCAGGCCTTGGGCATCGCGGTCGGCCTGCGTGAACGCCACCCCGCGGTTGAGCAGCGGATCACTCAGGAGGTGGGGGGTGGCCGCCGTTCTCATGGTCTGTGTTGTCATGGCGTTCTCCAGGGATGCCACGCCGTGCACTGAACTCTGACCAGGTCAGTCTGGTTCGCGGGGCTCTACGGGGAATCTGTGGAATCCCTAGTCACCTCTGGTCGTCAAGAGCCCCGCGACCTGCTCACGCCGTTCCCTCGTCCGGATCCGCCGACGTGGCCAGACGGTGGGCGAGCTGCGTGCGGGAGGTCACGCCGAGCTTGGTGAACGCCTTGTGGAGGTGGTACTCGACCGTTCTGGCGCTGATGAACAGACGCGTCGCGATCTCGTTGTTGGTGGCCCCTCGGCCGACCAGCCGGCAGATCTGGAGTTCCTGCGCGGTCAGGTCCGCGCGCACGCCGCGACCGGGCTTGCGCGTGCGCACCCCCACAGCCGCCAGCTCCCGACGGGTGCGCTGTGCGAAGCCGGCCATGCCCATCTCGGTGAACAGCTCCAGAGCGCGTCCGAGCTGCCGACGGGCGTCGGACAACCGCCGCCGGCGGCGCAGCCACTCACCGTGCAGAAGGTGGGCGCGTGCGAGATCGGGGCGCAGGCGCGTGCGGCCGAGGCTGTCGACGGCCTCCAGGTACAGGTCCTCGGCGTCTTCGTCCGGGCTGATCAGGGCACGTGAACGAGCCGTGATGCCCAGCGCCCAGTCGGTTCGGCCGCAGACGGCGGCGAGTCGTTCGCAGGCATCCTCGGCCTCGGCGCTCTCGCCGACGCGGGACGCGGCCTCGACCAGCTCGACCAGCGCCCAGTTGCGAAACCGCTGCGCCGCGGCGTCCTGCGCGGCCTCCCGGGCGGCGGCACGGGCCCGGTCGTACTCCCCGGTCCCGTTGAAGACGAGCGCCGTGGCCCACTGGATGAAGCTGACCCCCACGCCTTCGCCGCGACGCATCGCGTCCTTGCCGCCCGACTCGATCAGGGCCATGGCCTTGGTCGTCTGCCCGCGCAGCACCGCCTCGCCCAGCGCGCCGTAGGGGGCGATACCGCTGCCCGTCACCTCGGAGATGGCCTCCTCCTCGCTGGAGAGAACGGCCGCGTCGGCGAGTTCACCGGCGAACAGGTGAGCCCCTGCCCGGGTGCTGAGAGCGAGCGGGAGAATCGCGAGCGTGCCGGACTCCCGGCCCGAGTCGACGAACCGCGCCGAGATGGCCTCCCAGCTCTCGAAGTCCCACAGCAGTCCGGCGGCGTGACCGGCCAGCCAGGACCAGCGCAGTCTCTCCTCGGGGGCGATGTCCTCGCCGCGAAAGGCCCGCACCGCTCGCGCAAGGAGCGGCGCCCCCGCGGAGTATCCCGTGGTGACCAGCCGTGCGAAGCCGTCGAGCAGCAGGTCGGCGGGCGTCGACCGGTCCGCGGGCGGGGGAGCGGACAGCGCGGCCCGCGCGGTCGCCATCAGCCCGCCTCCGCCACCCAGCCGCCCCGCGATCAACGAGGCGCCCATCGCCTCCAGGTACGTCAGGCGTGCCGCTTTCGGATCGCCGGCGCCGAATTCAGCGGCTGCCCTGAGCAGCAGCGCGGGCGCCTCGCTGCCGAAGTCGCGGGCGAAGGCGATCCGGCCGCGCAACAGCTCCGTGCGTGCGCGGCCGGCGGACCCGAGCGGCCCGGACGCGGCTGCCGCCGCCAGCTCCAGGGCCCTGTCGAACTCACCGGCCTGCCTGGTCGCCTCACCGGCGGCGAGCATACGACGGGCGCGGCCCGCGGGGTCCAGCGTGAGCTGCGCACTGCGGGTGAGGAAGGCCGCCGCCCCGGCGACGCCCCCACGCGAGCGGGCACGGGCCGCCGAGCGCTCGAGTTCCTCGGCGACCCGCTCGTCCGGGCCGAACGTCGCCTCCGCCCGGTGCCAGGCCCGCCGGTCCGGATCCCGCCGCGCGTCGGTGACGTCCGCGAGGGCTCTGTGCACAGCACGCCGCTCCGCCGGCGGGGCGGCGTGGTAGACGGCCGAACGCACCAGAGGGTGCCGGAAGAGCACGCGGTCGGCGATCTCCAGCAGCCCCGACGACTGGGTCTTCGCCGCGGCCTTCCGGTCGACGCCCAGCAGCGCGGCGGCCCGCCAGATCAGCACAGGGTCGCCCAGCGGTTCCGCCGCCGCGATCAGCAGCAGGAGCCGGGACTCGTGCGGCAGCGCCGCGACCCGGTCGGCGTAGAGGCTCTCGATGCGGGCGCTCGGGGTGGACAGATCGGGCACCGCGAATCCGCCGGCCAGTTGCCCGGGTGTCGCCCTGCGGGCCAGCTCCAGCACGGCCAGGGGCACTCCGTGCGCCTCCGCGAGGATCCGCCCGCGTACGCGCTCGTCCAGTGGGGCGAGCAGAACCGTGTCGAGGAGCCGCCCCGCGTCCTCGTCCCGCAGCCCGCTCAGCTCCAGCCGGGGCAGCCCGGCCAGGGCCTCGTCCCCCGTGCGGGTGGCGAACAGCATGCCGACCGGCTCCGCGTGCAGCCGGCGTGCGACGAAGGAGAGGACCTGCAAAGAGACCGTGTCCACCCACTGCGCGTCGTCGATCAGGCACACGACCGGCCGCTGCCGGCTCGCCTCCGACAGCAGCCCGAGAACCGCCATCCCGACGACGAAACGGTCAGGGGCCGATCCCGGTTCCAGCCCCAGCGCCACGCCCAGCGCGTCCCGCTGGGGTGCCGGCAGCAGCCCACGCAGGTCCAGCAGGGGTGTGCACAACTGCTGCAGCGCCGAGTAGGCGAACTCCTTCTCCGCCTCCACTCCCGAAATCCGCGCGAGGCGGGCGTCGGAAGCCTGTCGCGCGGTGTGGTCCAGCAGTGCCGTCTTGCCGATCCCGGCCGCGCCCAGCAGCACCAACGCGCTGCCGTCCCCCGAGCGGACCGCCCGCAGCAGGCCGTCGATGCCACCGCACTCTCTTTGCCGACCCAGCAAGCCCGCGCTCCCTTCACCGTCGTGAGGTCGAACGTAGCCCTCCGTCCGTTTCGGCCGCGCTCCGACGCCCCGGCCGGCCCCGGGGAGGCCGACGGGCACGTCCGGGAACGTTCGCGCACGTACAGGAACGTTCATTCACATACAGGCATGTTCATGCACGTACAGGAATGTTCGGTCATGTCCGGGGACGTTCGGGGATCTCCCGTACCACTGGGGATTCCACGGATGCATCCGACGAACAGACGCGCCGACCATCGGAAACAAGGTTCGCCTGTTCCCGAACGAGGTTCACCTGTCCGTCCTGAAACACCCGCATCCCGGTGGATGCGGAGAAAGCGCCGACCATGAAGCCTGCATCCGAGGAGCGCTCCCGCGAGGACTTCCGCGGCTGGGCGCGCAGCATTCTTGTCCACCACGCATCCCATGCCGGCGTCCCCGGCGAGGTCTACCAGACGTCCACGATCGGGGCGCTGCTCGACGGCGTCTACGACGGTGACGTGACGATCGACGAACTGCTGAGACACGGCGACTTCGGCCTCGGCACCTTCAACCGCCTCGACGGCGAAATGCTCGTGCTCGACGGCGTCTGCCACCACCTGCGCGGCGACGGAAGCGTGCGCCTCGCCTCGGGCGACGAACTGACCCCGTTCGCGGCCGTCACCCGCTTCGTCCCCGACACCCGCGTGACGATCACCGAACCGTGCGACCGCCGGACGCTCACGCAGAAGATCGACGAAATGATCGACAGCCCCAATCTGCTGTACGCCGTCCGCGTGACCGGGACGTTCGACACCGTGCACACCCGGACCGTCATGGAGCAGAAACCGCCCTACCCGCCGCTGACCCAGGCCACCGCCGGACAGCAGGAGGCGGTCGTCCACGACACGGCCGGAACCCTCGCCGGCTACCGCACCCCCGCCTACGAGCAGGGCATCGCCGTCGCCGGATACCACCTGCACTTCATCGACGAGGCCCGACGCCACGGAGGCCACGCACTCGACCTCCGCATGGAACGCGGAACGATCGAGATCAGCGCCGCCTCCGAACTCCACCTCAGCCTGCCGAGAACCCCCCAGTTCCTCGGCGCCCGGCTCTCGCCGGCCGACATCGACCGCCAGATCCGCCAGGCAGAAGGCTCCTGAAGCCCGGCCCCACCTAGCACCCAGCCCGGCCCCACCCAGCCCGGCCCCACCTGAGGAGAGCGCATCTCCATGAACAGCCCCACAGCCCGGTCCGCCCAGACGACGATCGACACCCTGTCCGCCTACGGCGTGCAGTACGTCTTCGGCGTCCCCGGAGCGAAGATCGACGCCCTCTACGATGTACTGGCCGACGGCGGCCCCCAGCTCGTCGTCTGCCGTCACGAGTGCAACGCCGCTCTCATGGCCGCCGCGGCCGGCCGCCTCACCGGCATCCCGGGTGCCACCATCGTCACCTCCGGCCCCGGCACGACCAACACGCTCACCGGCCTGATCACGGCCACCACCGAGCAGTACCCCATGATCGCGCTCTGCGGGGCCGTACCCCGCAAGGACCGGCTCAAGCGGACCCACCAGTCGATGGACGCCACCGCCGCCCTCAAGCCGTTCACCAAGTACGTCGGCGAGGTCAACGATCCGGACAACGTCCCCGAAGCGGTGGCCAACGCCCTGCGAGCCGCCGTCACCGAACCACGCGGCGCCACCGCCGTCGTCCTGCCCGCGGACATCGTGGCCGCCCCCACCTCGGCAGCCGTCCCCCGGCCGCAACCCGTACCCGAACTCGGTCCCGCCCCCCAGGCCCGGATCCGCGAGGCCGCGGAACTGATCCGCAACGCCGAGCGCCCCGTGATCCTCGCCGGGATGCGCTCGGCGGACACCCGGCCCTGCGCGGCCCTGCGGAACCTGCTCGCCGCGACCGGCCTGCCCGTCGTCGAGACCTTCCAGGCCGCCGGCGTCGTCTCCCGCGCCCTGGAGAACCACTTCGTCGGCCGCGTCGGACTCTTCCGCAACCAGCCCGGCGACATCCTGATCTCGCACGCCGACGTCCTCGTCACCGTCGGCTACGACGCCGTCGAATACGACCCCGGACTGTGGAACACCGACCCCTCACGCACCGTCGTACACATCGACTCGCTCCCGGCGGACGTGGACAACCACTACCGGCCGGCGGTCGAACTGCGCGGTGACGTCGCCGCCACCGTCACCGAACTGACGGCACTGCTGTCCGGGCTGACCCTGGACGAGGCCGCGCGGGCCGCCGTCGCCGAGCAGCGGACCGCCCTGGAGCACATCGACAACCAGGCCCGCAACGAGGCGATGACCGACCTGGGGCTCAACCCCGCCGCCGTCGTCCTCAAGTTGCGCGACCTGGTCGACGACGACGCGACCGTCACCAGCGACGTCGGCTCGCACTACATCTACATGGCCCGCCACTTCCGCGGGTACGAGCCGCAGCACGTGCTGTTCTCCAACGGCCAGCAGACCCTCGGCGTGGGCCTGCTCTGGGCGATCGTGGCCGCCCTGGTCAGGCCGGGCACGCAGATCCTGTCCGTTTCCGGCGACGGCGGATTCCTGTTCACCGCACAGGAACTGGAGACGGCCACCCGCCTGGGCGTCAGCCTCACGCACGTCATCATGCGCGACAACAGCTACAACATGGTGGCGTTCCAGGAGATGCTCAAGTACGGGCGCACCTCCGGCACGGACCTGGGCGACTACGACATCGAGAAGTACGCCGGCGCGTTCGGCGCCCGGGGCATCAGGGTCGAGACGATGGAGGAGCTGGAGGCCGAGGTCAAGCGGTCGCTCGCCGCCGCGTCCGGTGTCACGGTCATCGACGTCCGCGTCGACAGCAGCCACAACACCGAACTGTTCGCACACCTTCACGACGGCGTGCTGGAGTAGTCCGCCGCCGGCCGCCCCGGCAGGGCCCATCCGGTTCTGCGGGGCGGGAGGTTCAGCCACTCGGCCGACCGACTCGTCGCCGCTCGTTACCCCTCCCCGCTGCACGGGACGGCCGGCCGAGCGAGCCACGTCACCCGATCGGCGGCCGCAGGGGGGTGGGGCCGGCCGGGACGGAGTGCGTCCGTTCGGCGGACGGCTTCCTGCCCCGGCGGGTCGGTTCGCCGGGACTACCGGGTACTCCGCGTTCGCCGTGCTCCGCGTTCGCCGTGCTCCGCGTTCGCCGTGCTCCGCGTTCGCCGTGCTCCGTCGGTGTGAGTCCGGGCCCGCGGTACGGCGTTCGTGCGCCGGAACTGACGGACTGAGCCCGACCCGTGTGGGGGCGCGTCCGGCCCACGGGATGCGCCGTGTCAATGCCCGGCCCGCTCAGGATGCTTGACGCGGAGGCCGCTGCCGAGGCTTACGCCGGATGCCAGCGTCCGGATGCCGTCGGGGCCGTCGCCCCACAAGATCCTGACCATGCGTACATCTCCTTCCATACGATCCCGACGTCGGCCGGCACGGCGAGGCGGCGTGAGCCATGCGATATCCGGGGCGCTCGCCTGCGCCATGCTCCTGACGGGCACCACGGCGTGCGGCGGCACCGGCGCGCACAAGCTCCCCTGGGGCGCACCGGGTATCAACAACCCGGCGGCGTCCGGCTCCCCGGGCCCGGCCGCACGCATACGCCTTCCAGGTGTCGGAAGCCGGATGTCGAAGCAGGTACCGGCCGACAGCCGGCAGGCGGTCGTCGTCTACGGCAACGACCGGGATTCGTCCGACAGCACCGTCGTCCTCTACGAGAAGCGGGGCACGGCGTGGAAAACGGCGGGCAGTTGGCCCGCGCACAACGGCCGGATGGGCTGGACGACGGACCATCACATGGACGACGAGCGCAGTCCCGTCGGCGTGTTCACCCTGACCGACGCGGGGGGCGGGCTCCAGGACCCGGGCAGCAAGCTGCGGTACTGGTACGACGACAACGCCTTCGCGTCCATGACCGAGGACGGCGACGAACACGTCCACGACTTCGACTACGTCATAGCCATCGACTACAACCGGCAAAAGGGCGCCCCGCCGTTCGACTGGGAGCGTCCCGACGGAGTGGAGAAGGGAGGCGGCATCTGGCTGCACCTGGACCACGGCGACGGCACGTCGGCCTGCGTCACCGTACCGGAAGCCGGGATGAAGGCCCTGCTGCACACCCTCGATCCCCGCCGGCACCCCGTCGTGGTGATGGGGGACCGGGACCGCCTGGGAGCGTGACCCCGCCCCTTGGCCCCGTGCGGGTCGTGCCCGCTCGCGTGCGAGTCGTCCTGCCGGGGCACCAGGGCCGTATTCCCCCTGGCGCCCCGGCAGGCCGTCAGTACAGCGGGCCGCCGCCGAAGGCCGCGCGGTGCGAGACAGCGCGTCGGCCGTCGGGCTCGGTCACCCCGTACTCCTCGGCGAGTTCGGCGACGACATACGTGTGCCCGCTGCGCTCCGCCAGCCGGCTGTCGTCCGCGAGACGGGCGACGACGGAACCGACGAACCCGGGTGACTCGGCGTCCGCCAGCTTGAACCCGGCGACCTCCTCCACACCCGCCTCGACCAGCCCGTCCGTGCGCACCAGACCGGGCCACAGGGAGACGGCCGACACGCCCGCCGCGCGCAGCTCGTGCGCCATGTCGGCGGCCATCTTGTCCAGACCCGCCTTGGAGATGCCGTAGAGCACCGAGTGAAGCGGGGCTCGGGCGCCGAACGAGGAGATGCTGACGATCAGACCGCTGCCGCGGGCCACCATGTGACGGGCCGCGTGCACCGAGGCGACATAGTGGGCGCGCAGCCCGATGCCGACCAGCGGCTCCCAGTCGGAAACGGGCCGGGTCCAGAACGGCTCCTCGAACCCGGCCATGCCGTCTGGAGCACGGCCGAAGGCTCCATCGTGGTCCACGGAATCAGCTCGGTCACCGCCGGCGAGGGTGACCTGCCGTCCCCCTGCCCGGCCACCTGTGTCCCGCACGCGCCGAGCGCCAGCACGGCTACGGCGTAGAGCGAAGCGGCCACGGCCGACCGGCGCGTTCTCCGTGATCGCACGAGCGCTCAATCCCCCCGGCCGGCACCGACGATTCGATTCCCCAGGCCGACCGATATCAGGGTGCTCAACCTGAACGTGCTGGTGCTGGTGCTGGTGCTGGTGCTGGTGCTGGTGGTGCCGGTGCCGGTGCTGTGGGTTCCACGGGTCGGCGCCGAACGGAACCTGCCACCGCACGGTGGCGACCACGCATCGGCCGGGCCAGGCTCATCGCCTCCCGGCCACGCTTGCAGGAGCCCCCGGTGCCCCGTACACCTCACGAGTTGAGCCCGGCACCGGCAGCCCCGCTCGTATGCGCGCGTTGCGCCCGGATCGCGCCCTTCCGTACTGTCGCGATGGCCCGCACCCTCGATCGTATGGGGGAACACGACCACGACGACAGCATCATTCCGTTACCCGGCCTCGGCCCGGACGGATCCCGCCAGCCACCGGCCGGCACCCCCGTCCCGTGGGAGATCGCGGACCGCGCCCAGGCCGTTCGTGACGGCGCCACCGGACCCGAACCGCCCCGGCCGCCGGTCTGCCCCCGGTGCGGGCTCACGGGCGACCGCCGGCCCACCTACACCGGGCAGCATGTGCTCCTCGAGCCGGACAGGACGGCTCCCGCCCACCTCGTGCCGGGCGGGCACCGCTGGCACGTCGACGGCAACGGCACCGCCTGGAACGGCGGCCTGGGCGAACCCCCGGCCGGGACGACGTGCCGGATCCCGCATCAACTGGCCTGTCCTGGACTCACCCTGGACGAGATCCAGCCGTGGCGGTGGCTGACTGAGGTCCGCGAGTACAACGTCCGCCTGGCGCGGCGGAAAGCCGCCGAGGCGGCCTTTCCGGAATCGCTGCCGGACGCCGGCTGAACCGGCGGCACGCCGACCGCGCATCGGGCACCCTGCGCGGTGCGTTACGGCAGGCCCGGCGCATCCGAGCCGGGAGCTTGCCGCGGCCGGTCGGGAGCGGGGTCCTCTGCGAGCAGGGGGCGGAGAGCCCCGGCACTTGGCAACGCCGCGATCTCCGGGGCTGGTTCCGCCGGGGCGACGGTGGACAGCTGGGGCCGGTTCATGGGGTCCAGCTTCGTCGGCTACGGACTGGCCTGGCTCTGGGCGGCGCGGCAGCGTCCGATCCCGGCGCGCGCGGTGCGGTGGCTGGCCGGCGTGTTCCTGCTGGGCGGCGTGGGCCGGCTGCTCTCGCTCGCCGTGCACGGCTGGCCGCAGTGGTTCCAGATCGTGCTGGCAGGGATCGAACTCGGCCTTGCGCCGGTCTTCCTCTGGCTGGCCCCCGCGGAGGAGCGGGCCCTGCGCGGCGACGTGGAGGCCGTGTGCGTCGGCCGATGAACGGGCGTGAGTCAGCCCGTCGGGTCTAGTGTTCGCGTGTTCGCGCGGCGATGACTCACGAGGAGCGAAGACATGGTCGGTCGTCCGAGCACGCGTTGACATCCAAGGCCCTGAGCGGCCTGTCATCGCGTGCTGCCTTTGGTGTGCGGCACGGCGAGCCTTCCTTTCCCGCTGCCTGAAATGGCCGGTGCGCATGGCGTGCGCCGGGCGGCGGGTCTCGTCTTCGGTCATCCGGGGGTCCCTGTGCCGTCGTCCTCTCCTTCCTCTTCTTCCTCTCCTCCCACCCCTTCCGTTCCGTCTGATCCGGGCCGGCCAGCTCCGTGGAGCCTGTGGCGGGACGGCGACTTCCGCAGGCTCTGGATGGGGCAGACGGCGTCCCAACTGGGCGAACACGCAAGCTTGGTGGTTCTGCCGCTCTTCGCCGTCCTGACGCTCCACGCGGGTGCCGGCCAGTTGGGCGCCCCGCGCGCGGTGGGACAGGCACCGATCCTGCTGCTGTCACTCCTCGCCGGCGCGTGGGTGGACCGATGGCGGACCCGTACGGTGATGGTGCTGGCGGATGCCGGCAGGGCCCTGGCGCTGGGCGCAGCCGCCGTGGCCGGCCTCCTCGGTGGGCTCGGCCTGCCGGCGCTGCTCGTGGTCGCCTTCGTCGTCGGGTCCCTGTCCGTGTTCTTCGACGTGGCATACCAGGCCTCTTTGGTACGACTGGTGAGACGGGATCAACTGGTCCAGGGAAACAGCGCCCTTGAGGGCAGCCGGTCCGTCGCGCGGCTCGGTGGTCCCGCCCTCGGCGGTGCGTTGGTGTCCGCGCTGTCGGCGCCCATCGCTGCCGTCTCCAGCGCGGTGTGCTTCGCACTGTCGTTCCTGTCGATCCTGTCGATCCGACGGATCGGTCGCCGCGCATCGATGCCGGAACGCCCGGAACGTCCTTCTCGCGTCTGGCGGCGGATCCATGAGGGCCTCCACTTTGTCGCCGGTGACACCTCGCTGCGGACCGTGTGCCTCGCATCGGCCGCCTTCCAGTTCTCCTTCGCGGCTGTGATGACCAGCTATCTGCTGTTCCTCCCTCGGGACCTGCACCTGTCGGGCACCGCCATCGGGCTGGCCCTCGCGTCGACGGGGCCGGGAGCACTCCTGGGCTCGCTGCTGGCCGCCCGCCTGCCGAGCCGCTTCGGGATACGGCGCCGTACTCGTGTCCGCGGCGGCACTCGGCGACGGCGTGTTCCTGTTCGTGCCCGCGCTGCACGGCACCTCCGCGATGACGGTCACCGTGCTCCTCACGGTCAACTTCGTCTTCGGGACCTTCAGCCAACTGGTGAACGTCACGGTCATGGCCGTCCGGCAGACCGTCACTCCGGACGGGATGCAGGGCCGCGTGGCCGCGACGATCAACTTCGTCGGCATGGGACTGGCCCCGCTCGGCTCGCTGCTCGGCGGCTTTCTCGCGGAAGCGTGGGGGACGCGCACCAGCCTCCTGGTGACAGCCGCGGGAATGCTGCTGTCACCGGCACTGATGGTCCTGTCCCCACTCGCCCGCCTGGGACGGACGCTGGCCGCAGCCATCAACGAGTCGCAGCGACCTGCACGTTGACAAACGCGCGGCGGCCCCGTCCTGGAGGCGCTCGACGACGTACTCGCGCACGTCGCCACGGAGCGCGTCCGCGTCTGCGTCAGCGTTCGTGTCCCAGGAGGCCTACGCAGGAGGTGCTGCGTGCGGCCTGGCGGGGAGCCGGACGGTGACGAGGAGGCCGCCGACGGGGCGGGGGACGAGGGCGAGGGACCCGCCGTGGGCGCGGACGATGCTGTGCACGATGGCCAGTCCGAGGCGACACCGGCGTGTTCGTCGGTGCGTACGCGTTCCGTTCCGCGCTGGAAGGGTTCGGTGAGGGTCGGTACCAGTTCCGGTGGGAGCCGACGGCCTGTGTTCTCGACCCGCGGCACGCTCGTGTCGCCGTGCGCCTCGGTGTGGACCGTCACGGTGCCGCCGGCGGGGAGATTGTGGACGATGGCGTTCTGGACGAGGTTCGTCACCATCCGCAGTAGGAGTTCCGCGGAGCCGCTGGTCTGGGCCGCCCCGCCGGTGACGTCGAGCGTGATCCGGCGCTGTTCGGCGAGGGGAAGCAGTGTTTCGGCGGCTTCTTCGGCGACGAGGGAGAGGTCGACGCTCTCGTGGTCGAAGTTCGCGCGGTCGAAGTTCGCGCGGTCGCCGCGGCTGAGCAGCAGGAGGGCCTCGGTGAGGTCGATCGCCCGCGTATTGACCGTGTGGAGGCGTTCGATGAGTTCGCCCCGGTCCCAGGTGGTGTCCTTGCGGGCGACGTCGAGGAGCGTGCGTGAGATCGCCAGCGGGGTGCGCAGCTCGTGGGAGGCGTTCGCGGCGAACCTCTGCTGCTCGGCGACGTGGGACTCGAGTTGTTCCAGCATGGAGTCGAACGCGTTGGAGAGTTCACGGAATTCGTCTCGGCGGCCCTTCATGCGGATCCGGTGGGACAGCGTTCCGTTTCCGGCCATCCGTGCCGCATCGGTGATCTGTGTGAGTGGTGCGAGCATCCGGCCGGCGAGGATCCATCCGCCCAAGGCGCCGAACACGAGCAGGAAGCCCATCGCCTCGGCCGCGGCGGGGCCGAAGGCGTTCGTCACGGAAGACCTCCCGGCGGAAGGGGTCGAGCCGCAGGCCCGCGATTTCACGGACCGGGGGCCGGGCGTATGCGCGTCGACGGTCGAGCGCCCTCAGCCGCAGCACGAGCTCCCGCAGCTCGAACGGTTTGGTCAGGTAGTCGTCGGCGCCGAGCTCGAACCCGGACGCCTTGTCGTCGATCCGGTCGGCAGCGGTGAGTATGAGGATGGGGATGCCGCTGCCGGAGGCGACGATGCGCCGGGCGACCTCGTCGCCGGAGGGGCCGGGGATGTCGCGGTCGAGGACCGCGAGGTCGTAGGAGTTGGCGCTGAGCAGCTGCAGGGCGGAGTCACCGTCGCCTGCGATGTCGGCGGCGATCGCCTCCAGCCGCAGCCCGTCACGGACTGCTTCGGCCAGGTAGGGCTCGTCCTCCACGATCAGTACGCGCATGTCTGAACCTTAAGCAGCAGGACATATCGCCGACGTATGCAAAGACGTGTGCAGGCCTGGCACACGACTCAGCCTGCCGGAGTCGGCACGGTGCGAGGCTGGTCCGACGGCACTTCCGCCGTGGTGCGCCACCAGCGACGCGACGCCAGCGCGGCCAGCGCGGCCAGCGCGGCGCCGGCGGCGTTGACCAGTACGTCGTCCACGGAGGACACCCGGTCCAACCGCAGGACGTACTGAGCCGTCTCGACCAGAACCGAGCAGCCCACCCCGAGCGCAAGGATCCAGGGCACGGAAGCCAGCGCCGCGAACCGCATCGGGGCGAAGAACCCCAGCGCCGCGAAGACCAGCAGGTTGCCGACGATCCCGAGCGGCCCCATCGTGAGCAGGTCCCTCAGCGGTATCAGGCTCACGCGGCCGGGGACAGTGCCGGCCCCGGCGCCCGGCATCATGGTCAGCCATATGAACGGCACCGTCCCGTGGACCATACCCACCTCGGCCAGCGACCTCCGCCACGCCGACGTGACGCCGGCGGCGCGCGCCAGAGCCCACACCACCAGCGCGGACAAGGGCAGCGCGACCAGCATCACGAGCACCACACCGTTGAACGTGTCGAAACAGCCGTGCCATCGCCCGGCCATGCACATCGGAGCGGACATCATGAGGGGCCGCCGCACGAGGTACACGGCGCTCGCCATGCAGAGGATCGCCAGGCTGAGGAGCGCGATCCTGCGCGTGCGGTGGGGCGGTGTCGGCAGGGATGAGTCGTGGTTCATGTATCCATTGGAGACGGAGGGTGGTTGCGGTGGCGTATCCGATTTTCGATACGCCCGCGATATGCGGAATCCCCGGCAACGGGGAACTGGCGCAAGCCTGCGCCGAGATGGTTCCTGCCGCCGGCCATCGCGCCGCCCCAGCTGACGGCGAGTAGTCGAAGACGCAGGACGTGACGGGCGTCGATCGGGACGATTGCGAGTACGTCCTCACCTGTGCCACCGGCTTGCGGGGGACACGATGCCCTGCGGGACAGCACCGCGGTGGTCAGCCCGGTTCCCACACCGATGGATCGCGTTCGGTGGCGGTGCCCTTGGTGACGTTGTTGTGCTCCGCGTAGGCCCGGCGGTGTTGCCCAGTGCGGTGATACGGGAGCGGTCGGACCGGTGAGGCCGGCCGGATGAGGTCGGACGGCCGTGAATCCCGTCCACCATCGTCGAGTTCACGGTACGGCCCTGTCACCAACCACGCAGACGACGAGGGGTTGGGTGGTGATCGGCGATCCGCGGCCCGCGGTCCGTGTAGAGACGCAGCCGGGGTCGCTGAGCCGGTCCAAGCGTCGAGTTGTCCGTTCAGCTGATCAGCAGGCTTCAGCCGACGCTCGACACGACCACGCCGTTCTTCCCGTTCCTTCCGGGATGCCCCCGCCTGCCCTCGTGGCCGTCTCGTCCGTCTCGTCCTTCTCTTCCGTCCTCCCCGTGCCTACCCTCTTTGCCGGGCGGGCCGGAGGGTCCGCGTGGGCCGGCAGGGCCGGACGGACCGGGTGGGCCTGCCGGACCGGCGGGCCCACGCTCGACGCGATGGTCGACGAGGTCGATGTGCTGTGCCTTCAGATCGTCGATCTGCAGGTCCTGGGAGACGATTTCGGCTGTCTGCACGACGAGCGCGACGATCAGCACGGCGCGGATCACAAGTTGGCGCCGCGATCTGCGCGGCGCTTCGTTTACGCTGCTCACATTACCCCTCACGCTGGGTGACGGCGAAAGCGTAAGGGGTGAAAAGTTGGAGAAGATGGACGTACACGCGGCATGTTTTATGTCGACTTGACACTGAAAGTCCAACGTTTGTCCGGTACTTCATGGAGACACTCAGATCATGTGATCGTCGGTGTATGTGTGTCGTTGACCGACGCCCAGTGATCACCGATCAACCCCAGCCGCCCATTCGTCGCCGCGTACGACCGCCGACGGTGATCAGTTCTCAGGACCCCGCGTCAGTGCCCGGGTAAGGCCGAGAATGAACCCCATGGACCACTTGCTGCACCTCGCTCGCACGCTCGATGAGCTGGATCCGCCTTGCTGGGCGCCTCCTTCGGCCGACGCGACCCATTTGGTCCGCAGGGTGCATGAGTTGCGGCACGTTCCCCTGGGCGAACTCGGTCCGGCGGACCTGCGCACACTCATCTCACAGCAGATGGCGCTTCCGTACGTCCTTCCGCTCGCCGTGCGCTTGCTGATCGAGGAGCCGCTGCTTGACGCACTCTTCTACGAGGGCGATCTGCTGCTCGCCGCCGTCAACGCCCCCGCGTCGTCCTGGGCCTTGCTGCCGGACCTCGGCGCGCGGCTGCGTACCGTGATCACGACACTGCCGGAGGCGGCGGTCGCCGGCCTGCCCCGTGGTGGCGCCGAGGAGATCGCGCGCTTTGTCGCACGCCCTGAATCACAGCACTGACGAGCGAGGTTCAGGTGTTGGAGCCCGCGAGGGTCTGGCGAGTTCGCCTGTTGTGGATGTGGCCTTCGCCAGGATGCTGGGGGGAGCCCGGCCAGGAACTCCACTAACTCTGCGCTGACTTCGTCAGGGCGTTCCCCCTGGGCCCAGTGGCCGCAGCCGGGCACCGTGATCCGGCTGGCACGGAAGAGCGCGAGCAACTCCCAGTCACGTTCGGTGGGGGCCGGCCGTAACCCGGCGGCCGGTCGGGTGAGTGGGTTCGGCAGGGTGCTCGGCGCAGGTGCCGAGGACACGGCCGCCGCGGTCGCTGAGGCGCTCGCCGCCGCGGTCCTCGCCCCTGCGACGACTGCCTGAGCGAGCGTGTGTACGGCGGCGCTGCCGCTCACTCAGCCCGCCCACCCGCCCCGCCCAGTCGCCGACGCGTCTGCCGGCTCAGCCACTTCCTTGCCTTACTGATCAGCGCGGTGTCTGCAGGTGCGGGTCAGTCCTGCTCTGCGCGGGACAGCGCTTCCGTGATCAAGCGGGTGGCGAAGTCCTGGTCGTCGGCGATCCGGTTGATGTGTTCTGCGAGCAGCACGGTCATGGCTTCCAGGGGGTTCATCTCGTTCTCGGTCCACTGTCCGTACTGTGTGCGCCACAGATTGGGGCTCAGGCCGGTTCCCGCGGCGACGAGCAGGCCGGCCATGGTGGGGATGACCTCGGGGCGGAAGGTCTTGGGCATCATGCGCATCGTGGCCACCAGGGCGGGCACCGAGTACTCGATGACGTCCTTGTCGTGGTCGTCGCAGGCCATCCGCAGCCACTTCATGAACATGTAAATGAGCGTGCAGGTACCGTCCAGCAACGCATCGACCCCCGCGGGGCCCAGAGACGCGGCGAACTGGGCGACCATCTCCTGCTGTTCGGTGTCGGACGCGGCCTTGCCGGCGTAGACGGATCTGAGCCGAGAGTCGATCATCAGGAGCGCTGCGCTCACATCGCCGGCGGGAGCGTACTCGGGGTCACAGGGCGATGACACGGGACTCCTCCTCGTATGACCGCTGCGTGCGGTACGACATGCTCGTACGGTAGACGGCGGATGGGGCGTGGGTCGCCGAATTCCGATGAAGCGCCCTTTTGGGGTGCCCGCACCAATGGGATTTGGCCTCCTGGTACGGCCCCGAAACCGAGGCTCGGCAGCCGGTCCTACGAGCTCCGGCCGTCGATCCGCTGCTCCAGCACCTGTCGGGAGACTTTGGGGAAGAGACGGAGTTCGTACCGAGCCGCAAGCCGCAAGCCCAAGCCGCAAGCCCAAGCCGCAAGCCGCAAGCCGGGGCCAGCTCTCTTGCGCAGGAGCAGTGGGAGTGACTCGTACGTCAGCAGGGTCGCCCAGTCCGACGACGCGGCACAGGGTGCTCGGCCTCGCTCTGGACTGGCTAGGCTGCCGGTCATGAACCCGGTCATGACCGGCGGTGCGACCACCGAGCCCGTCATCCTCGATGCCATGGAGCTGACTTCGGATCCGGACCTGAAGGCCCGGTTCGCGGAGTCGGCTCACCGGATCCTGGCGGACCTGGTCAGTGGAGGTGCCGCACTCGGCTGGGTCGAACCACCCTCGCGGGATGAGGTGGCGGAACTGCTCGGCCACGTCCTCTCCGCGGTGCGGGCCGGGAACGCGTCCCTGCGTGCCGCCTACCTCGACCGTCGGCTTGTCGGGTTGGGGTACTGGCTCCGCTACGAGCGACCGACCCATCGGCCCCACGCCGATCTTGAGAAAATCGCAGTGGCTGGTGCTGTCCATGGCCGTGGTGTCGGCCGGACGCTGACCGCTTCCTTGATCGCCGACGCCCGGGAGGCGGCGATCGAAGTCCTCACCCTGGACGCGCGTGGCGACAACAGCAATGCCCTGCACCTTTACCGGTCACTCGGTTTCACCGAATACGGCCGTCTGCCCGGCTTCGTCGCCGTCGGTGAACACCGTTACGACAAGGTCTTCTGCATGCTCGACTTCCGCACACAAGGCTGACCACTCTTTCTGTGCGCCGTGGCTCACGCCTCGTCTGCGGGTGCGCTCATCCATTTCCGGCGTGCTGGCGCGCGACGACGTGCCGGTCGTGGTCTTCCAGCCCCCGGAAACGGCTGACCGGCTCCGGAAGTTGGGAGCCGGTCAGCTGGTCAGCCAGCCGGACAGTCGATGGGGCGTGGGCTCAGGAAGGCAGTGTCCACTGCTGGTTGACGCTTCCCGCGCAGCTCCAGATCTGCAGTCGGGTGCCGTTGGCCGAACTGGGCCCGGTCGCGTCCAGGCACTTGCCGGAGTGCGGGTTGACCAGAGAGTTGCCGGACTTCTGCCAGACCTGCGCGGCGGTCCCGTTGCAGTCGTAGAGCTGGACCTTGGCGCCGTTGGCGGTGCCGGCGCCGGTGACGTCCATGCACTTGCCCAGTCCTCGCAGGGTCCCGTCGCTGCCCACGGTCCAGTTCTGGGCGTTGGTGCCGTTGCAGTCGTACAGCTGGACCGCGGTGCCGTTGGCGGTGCCCGCGCCGGCGATGTCCACGCACTTGCCGGCGTAGCCGGACCGGATCGGTCCGGTGGCGCCCGTGGGGGGTGGCGTGCCGGTGTCGCCGACCCAGTTCGTCGCCGCGGCTGAGCCCACCGCGTCGATACTGCCGTTGCTCTCCACCGGGTTGGGCACCTGCCCGGGGAAGACGATGAAGGTCACCGGGCCTTCGGTGCCGCCGGTGGCGGGATTCGGGTCGATGCCGAGCGCGGTGGCCAGCGCGTACGATCCCTCGCCGATGATGTTGTCCGGGCCCTCGTCGGCGAACGTGGCGTAGGCGACCTTGCCGTTGTAGACCACGGCGGCCACGCTGCCCGGCGCGATGCCCGCGGACTGGTAGTTGAACCGGCTGCTGGGCAGCGGGACCACGTAGTAGCGCGTCGTCTCCGAGGTGAACGGCTGCCCCGTGGAGGTCTCGAAGGAGGTCTGCGGCTGGTACCAGGGGTCGGTCGAGGCGTTGCAGTGGGTACTGCCGACTCCGTCGCAGTCGATGTCCATGTCCGCTGTCCAGGTGTAGGCGGAGGCGTTCTTGCAGATGTCCACCGTGGCCGGGCCGCCGTCGTCGGTGGCGTACTTGCCGTTGGATGCGGGCGTGCAGTTCTGTGCCTTGGATAGCAGTTGGGCCGCGCTGGGGCCCGCGGCTGCGGCCGTCGTGGTCGTTCCGGCGGCGTTGGACGCGGTCGCGCCGATTCCGATGGCCGCGGCGCAGGTGGCCACGGCGAAGCCCAGGGTCGCGAAGCGCAGGCGGAAGTGCGTACGGGGCACGAGTCACCTCTTCTGATCGCTGGATGGTCCGAACGACAGTGCGTGGAGGGGCAGCCACCTAATCGATAGGAAACCTTACTGACGCATACCTGTCAATGATGGGCGCGCGTCTCACGGCCTCCCTGCGCATGGAGACTTCGCACCGACACGGCCGCCCGCCGCCACCCCTGTCACCGTGCGGTTCACAGGGGGGCGGCGGGCGGCCGTAAGAGAAGAGGTACGTCGTCAGTCCCTGTCGGTAACGTCAGTAGTCCGTGTCGGTAACGTCAGTTGGTGGCCAGGGTCGGCGTCCGGTCGCTCTTCTCGGTGGCCGCTGCGCGCTGTGAGGCGAAGTTGCGCAGGCGGAGGGTGCACCAGATGCCGATCGCGGAGACGGCCATGAGCAGGGCGGCGGCCGGCCAGTAGTGGCCGCCTGCCAGGGCGCTGAGGGAGACCGCCGCGAGCGGTGCGAAGCCGCCGAAGATCATGTTGCAGACCTGGTAGGACAGCGAGATCCCGGTGTACCGCACGCGGGCCTCGAAGCCCTCGGCCAGGATCGTCGCGATCGGCCCGTACAGGGCGGACATCACGAGCCGCATCGCCAGCATCGCGGCGTAGATGAGAACCACGCTGCCCGTCCCCATCGCCATGAACTGCGGTACGGCCAGCACGATCACGCCCGCCAGGCCGGCGACGACCACCTTGTGCGCGCCGATCCGGTCGCCGAGCCAGGACAGGCCGGGGGTGACGACGAGTTCCAGGAAGGCCGCGAGGGAAAGGCCGTTGAGCAGCATCGACTCCGACAGCTTGAGTTCGCCCGTGCCGTAGGACAGGAGGTAGCTGGTCACCACGTAGTAGCCGCCGGTCGCGGTGGCCAGGGCGAAGACACCGGTGAGGACGGTCCGCCAGGAGGACTGGAACACCTCGACGACCGGGAGCCTGTCCTCCGTCGTCCGCTGGGCCCGGATCTCGTCCATGACCGGCGCCTCCTCCAGCTTGAGGCGGACGACGAGGCCGACGCCGACGAGCACCGCGGAGGCGAGGAACGGCACCCGCCAGCCCCAGCTGTGGAAGGCCGCGTCACCCCAGAGGTTCACCAGAGAGAAGGCGCCCGTGGACAGCAACGCGCCGACGGAGGAGCCGAGCTGGGCGAAGGATCCGAAGAAGGTGGCCCTGCCCTTCGGGGCGTTCTCCACGGCCACCAGGACGGCGCCGCCCCACTCGCCGCCGATCGCGATGCCCTGGATCAGCCGCAGCACGATCAGCAGGACGGGAGCCAGCGCGCCGACCTGGGCGTAGGTGGGCAGGAGGCCGATGGCGAAGGATGCGAGGCCCATCATCAGCAGGGTGATGACGAGGGTCTTCTTACGGCCGACCCGGTCGCCTATGTGACCGAAGACGATGCCGCCGAGCGGTCGCAGCAGGAAGCCGACGGCGAACGTGCCGAACGCGGAGAGCGTCCGCAGCAGCGGGGACATGCCCGGCGGGAAGAAGACGTCGTTGAAGACGATCGCTGCGGCGGTGGCGAAGGCGTAGAAGTCGTACCACTCGATGGAGGTGCCGACGAGGGCGGCCAGCGCGGCTCGCATGGGGTTCTGCGCTGGTCTGGAGGGGATTGGCTGGGACATTGGGGTCCTCCGGCGGGAGCGGAATGGGCACGGGGAGGGGAAACGGAAGGAAGCGGGTGGGACGGGGAGGGGGGAGGGAAGGCGGAAGCTGTGGGGGTGCCTCGGCGGCCGTGCCGCAGGCAGCGGCACGGGGCGCGGTGAGGTGCGGTGCGCCGTTGGATGGGTGCGGCGCGCGGCGCGACGGGGTGCGCTGAAGGCCGGTGGCCGGGTGTGCGGAAAGTCAGCGGCGGGGCGCGCGGAAAGTCAGCGGCGGGGCGCGCGGAAAGTCAGCGGCGGGGCGCGCGGAAGGTCAGCGGCCGGGTGCGGACCAGGCGCGGGTTCCGCCGATCCAGGTCTCGCGCACGGTGATCGAGGCGAGGTCGGCCGGGTCGCGGTCGAGCGGGTCGGCGTCGAGGACGGTGAAGTCGGCGAGCAGGCCCGGGGCCAGGGCGCCCACCGCGTGCTCGCGGTGCAGGGCTGCCGCCGCGGCCGTGGTGTGGGCGTGCAGTCCGTCGGCGACCGGCAGCCGCAGGGAGGCGTCGCCGAGGACCGTGCCCAGGACGGTGCGCCGGGTCGCGGCCGCGGACACCGCTTCCAGCGGGGCGGGCGGGGCGACGGGCGCGTCCGAGCTGAGGACGACGGGCACGCCCGCGGCACGGCAGGCGCCGGCCGGGTTGTAGCGGTGACCGAGTTCGCCGATCGCGGTCAGGGTGCCGTCGCCGGTGCGCAGATGGTGCTGGGGCTGCATGACGGGGATGACGCCGAGCTCGCCCATGCGGGCGATCTGCTCGTCGGTCGGCAGCCCACTGTGTTCGATCCGGTGGCGCATCCCTGCGCGCGGGACGTCCGCCTGGGCCTTCCCGATCGCGTCGAGGACCATGCCGATGGCGAAAGGCGACTGGGCGTGCGTGGCCGTCTGCAGTCCGGCGCGGTGCGCCTTCGCGACGATCTCGGCGTACTCCTCGGTGGAGTGGTACAGCTGCCCGTGGTGGCAGCAGTCGGCGGCGTACCCCTCGGGGAAGTAGGCGGTCCAGCCGCCGAGCGTGCCGTCCGCGTAGAACTTCACGCCCTGGACGCGGAAGAGGTCGTCGCCGAAGCCGTTCACCACGCCGAGGTCGAGGGCGGTGTCCAGGAGCGCGGAGGTGAGGTAGGCGGAGACGCGCATGCGCAGCGAGCCGTCGGCGCGGGCGCGCAGATATGTCTCCATCTCGCGCCGTGAGGCCTGCGCGTCGCCGACCGTGGTCACGCCGGCGGCCAGGAAGGTCTCCTGGGCGCGCATCAGGTGGTCCGCCATGATCGCGTCGGGCTCGGAGAGGTGGAAGTTCGGGCCGTGGTTGCCGATCTTCACGCCGCCGGGGCCGGTGAGCAGGTCGCAGGCGGCGTCCCACAACTGTCCGTCGGGCTCGCCGGAGGCGAAGTGGCCGATGGAGCCGCCCTCCGGGTCCGGGGTGCCGGCGGTGACGCCGCAGACGCGCAGGGTGCGGGAGTTGACGACGCCGCCGTGACCGGAGGCGTTCATGACGTACACCTCACGGTCGGTCGCGACCCGGTCCAGGTCGTGGCAGGTGGGGTGGCGGCGTTCGGCGAGGCGCCGGTGCTCGTAGCCGAAGCCGCGCACGGGGACGCCGGCGGGGAGGTCGCGGGCCGCCTCGGTGAGGACGGCGACGAGTGTGTCGATGTCGGGTACGCGCTCGGGGCGGCAGTCGACCCAGGCCAGCGCCTGCCCGTACATCACGGGGTGGCAGTGGGCGTCGACGAAGCCGGGGTGGACGAGGCCCCCGTCGAGGTCCAGCGTGCGGTCGGGGCGGCCACCGAGGGCCGCGCGGGCGTCGTCGGCGGTGCCGACGTGCACGATGCGGTCGCCGCGCACGGCGAGAGCCTCGGCCCTCACGGGGCTGCCGGCGACGGCGACGGCGGCACCCGTCACCAGCAGGGTGCGGTCGTCGACGGGGGAGGGGAGGGGGTGGTGCATGAGGGGATCCTGCTTTCGGCCAGACACATGCCAGAGCGGCGCATCGTTCGCGAGAACGCTAAGCAACGAACGAGAAGTTTTCTAGCCCCCTGTGTCACAAATTTTTCGGAAGCTCCGCGTCGCGCAGCCTGCGAATCGTCTGTCCGGGTGTCATGTTGGTGTGGGTCGCGGGTCGCGGGTCGCGGGTCGTGCGTCGTGGGTTGTGGGTTGTGGGTCGTGGGTCCTGCGTCGTGGGTTGTGGGTCGTGGTGGTGCCCGCCGTCAGGCCGCAGGCGCTCCCAGGTCGTACCGTTCCTTGATCAGCTCCAGGTGTACCCAGCTCTCCACGCCCCGGACTCCGTCGCAGGCCCGCATGGTGTCGAGGGTCGCCTGGATCGCCACCAGCGACTCGGCCGTGATCGTGCCGACCAGCTCGGCCCGTCCGACGCATGCGGACAGGAATGTGATCCGCTCGAAGCCGAGGAGCGTCTCGGCCACCTTGTCGCGCTCGCCGGACAGGCGCACCGCGAAACCGCACAGGTAGCCCAGCCCCAGTACCTCCGGCCTGACCAGCGCCAGGACCTTCACCACCCCGCCGTCGAGCAGCCGCAGCGTGCGGGCGCGGGTGGCCCCCGCGGACAGACCGACGCGGTCGGCGAGTTCCGCGAACGGCAGCCGCCCGTCACGCTCCAGCTCGTCCAGGATCAGCAGGTCGGTGTCGTCGAGGTCGGTCACGGTCGGCTCGCCCGCCAGCAGATACGGGTCCTTGAGGTGGCGCATGCTGATCAGCGGATCCACCGCCGACACCCCGGGCAGGGCGCGCACCCGCTCGATCGCCCGGTCCAGCTCCCGCAGACCCTCGGTGCGCAGCTCGGCCATGATGGACCGCTGCCCGGCCGTGACGGTGACGAAGGGTGCCTGGGGCATCGCAGCGATCGCGCGCGCGACCGGCCGCGCCTCCCCGGAGACGTCGATCGACAGATGGGCGGACGTGGTCAGCCCGCGCACCGCGGGGTGTACGACGGCGACCACCCGCACCGCGCCCGAATCGAGCAGCCGCTGCACCCGGGCCCGGGTCGCCGGGCGGGACAGGCCCGCGTGCTGCGCCAGCGTTTCGTAGGTGAGACGGCCGTCGCCCTGCAGGGCGCGAACGACGGTCAGGTCGATGTGGTCCAGATCCACCTGGGCTGATCCCCTCGGCTCGTCGGCCCGGAGAGCGAGCGCACCCGGGTCCGCCCACATTCTCGGCCATGCGCCCCGGGCGGCCTCGACGGCCCCGGTGGAGGTGACATGGATCACCGGCAGACGTCTCGATCGTCAATGGACAGCCTGATGGATTGAATCGTAAGTTAATGACGTGAATCGCAGACGAATCATCTTCCCTGGGATGAGGTGGGTGGCATGACCGGTCCCCTCGCCGTCTTCACCGACACCGAGGACCTCGACCCCGCGCCCGGCGTACGACTGCTCGAAGACGCCGGATTCGCCGTGCACGTCGCCCGAACCCGCGACCCCGACGTCATCGCCGCAGTTGCCCGGGACGCCGTAGCCCTTGTCGTCGGGTACGCCCGCATCGACGAGGCCCTGCTCGACCGGCTGCCCCGGCTGCGCCTCCTGGCGACCATGTCCGCCGGATACGACATGATCGACACCGGCGCGGCGCGGCGCCGCGGACTGTGGGTGACGAACCTGCCCGACGCCGCCACGGAGGACGTCGCCGTCCACGCCCTGGCCTCGGCCCTCTCCCTGGTGCGCAGGCTTCCGCAGGCCGACGCAGTCGTCCGCTCGGGCGGCTGGAACACCGAATTCATCGAGCGGACCCGACTCCCGCGCCGGGCGAGCGAATTGACCCTCGGTCTGGTCGGACTCGGGCGCATCGCCCGCACGTTCGCGGCACTCGCCGCCCCCGTCTTCGGCCGCGTCGCCGCCTACGACCCCCACGCGGACCCTGCCCGCTGGCCCGCCGGCGTGGAACGCCACGACAGCGCCGCCGGCCTCGCGGCTGCCTCGGACATCCTGTCCCTGCACGTGCCGCTCACCCCGGCGACCCACCATCTGGTCGACGGGGCCCTGCTGGAGCGGATGCGCCCCGGCGGCTTCCTCGTCAACGTCTCCCGGGGTGAACTCGTCGACCCCCGGGCCCTGCTGGACGCGCTCGACTCGGACCGGCTCGCAGGGGCCGCTCTGGACGTCTTCCCCTGCGAGCCACCACCCTCCGACGATCCGCTGCGCCGCCACCCCCGCATCCAGCTGTCCCCGCACAGCGCCTACCTCTCCGACACCTCACGCCGCGCCTATGTCTGCCGACCCGCCGAGAACGTCATCGCCTGGCATCGCACCGGCCGGCCACTGACCCCCGTCATCGACCCCACGACCGAACCCGCACCCCAGGAGGCCACCCCGTGACCGACGCCCTCACCACGCCTGCCCCGGCCCTCGCCCCCACGTCCACCCCGTCCTTCGCCGACGCCTCCGCCGACGCGCTCGCCGAGGAGTGGCGGCTGCGCCGCGAACTGGCCGCCGTCTACCGCCTCGTCGCCCACTTCCGGATGACCGACCTGATCTTCACCCACATCTCGCTACGGCTGCCCGGACCCGAGCACCACTTCCTCATCAACCCCTACGGGCTCCTCTTCGAGGAGATCACCGCCTCCAACCTGGTCAAGATCGACCTCGACGGAAACCCCGTCGAACCCACCCCGCACCCCGTCAACCCCGCCGGATTCGTCATCCACAGCGCGATCCACGCCGCGCGCGCCGACGCCCACTGCGTCCTGCACACCCACACCAAGGCGGGGTGTGCCGTCGCCGCCCAGCGCGAGGGACTGCTGCCCGTCAACCAGATGTCCATGGAGTTCCACGACCGCGTCGGCTACCACGACTACGAGGGCGTCGCCCTCAACCTCGACGAACAGCGCCGCCTCGTCGCCGACATCGGCGGCCACCCCGCCCTGATCCTGCGCAACCACGGCCTGCTCACCGTCGGCGAGACCGCCGCCCAGGCATTCCTGCGCATGTACTACCTGGAGAAGGCCTGCGAGATCCAGGTGACCGCCCAGGCGGGCGGCGCTCCGCTCGTCCTTCCCTCCCCGGAGGTCTGCGCATACACGGCCCAGCAGCTCACGGGCGAGGCCACATCCGACTTCGAGGACCACGACGCCTACGGCCTCGCCTGGTCGGCCCTGCTGCGCCTGCTCGACCGGACCTGCCCCGACTACAAGGACTGACAAGGACTGACAAGGGCTGACAGCAAGTCAGATCGTCTCCAGTGAGCGGGTGTTCGTACGCGGTCCGAGCAGGAGGACCGCCAGCGCGAGCGAGGCCAGGAGCAGGGCGCTGAGACCGTAGAGCGCGGAAGCGCCGAGCGCTTCCAGGACGTTGAGGGCGATGAACGGCAGGACGGCGGACACGAGTCGGGAGAGGGCGTACGTGCGGCCCACGAAGGTGTTGCGCACGCTCGTGGGGAACAACTCGGCGGCGTAGGACCGGGACACGGTGGCCTGGACGACGCCGGCGGTGCTGGTCAGGGCTCCGGCGACGACGATCACCGCGGTCGAGGTCGCCGTGCCGAACACGCATCCTGTGGCGGCCACGGTGAGCGTGGAAGCGACGACCAGGGTTCGCCTCTGGACACGTTCGGCGAACTGGGCGAGGACGAGTGCCCCGACGGGGTAGCCGATCGCGATGAGTCCGGTGTAGGCGAGGGAGTCGACGACGTCGTAGCCCTTGGCGAGCAGCACGAGCGTGGCGATCGAGGCGAAACCGTAGAAGCCGATGGGGCTGAGGACCTGCATGAAGCAGACCAGCAGGGTCCGTTGCGCGGGGACGGAAGGGGTGGCGGGGGCGGCGGTGACGGGTGCGGCCAGGGGGACTTGCTCGGTGTCCGTCTCGTCGGCGGTGGCCGGAGGGCTGGCGTCGGTGCCGGGCTTGAGACCGGCTTCCGCCTCGATGCGGCGGACCAGCGTCAGGGCCTCCGTCGTGCGGCCTTGGGTGGCGAGCCAGCGGGGGGACTCCGGGAGTTGACGTCTCAGGAGCCAGATGACCACGGCGCCGGTGCTGCTGGCGATCAGCAGCCAGCGCCAGCTGGGCAGGCCGGCGACGAGGTGGGGGAGCCGGGAGGCGAGGATCCCGGCGACGGGGACGGCGAGCATACCCAGGGCGTAGCTGGCGGCGAGGAGCCGCCCACGGCGCCTGGCAGGCATGAGTTCGGTCAAGTAGGTGTCGACAAGGGTGAGTTCGGCTCCCAGTCCGATGCCGATCAGCACGCGCATGGTAACGAGCGCCGGGAGCGACCAGGCGGTGGCACACAGCAGTGCGAGAGCGGCGTACGCGATCAGGTTGACCTGGAACATGCGGCGGCGTCCCCATCGGTCCGCCGCCCTGGCCAGGGCGAAGGCACCGATCGCCTCTCCGAGGAACGGAGCGCCGATGAGGAGGGACCTGTCGGCGGTGGTGGCCGCCCAGGCCGCGGGCAGCAGCGGGATCAGAAGGGTGCCGAGGGCGACTTCGAAGAAGTTGAAGAAGGAGCCGAGGCCGATCAGTGCCACGATGCGGCGGTGCGGGCGGGTCACGGGCAGGGCGTCGAGGCGTCTGGAGATCTCGGTCTGCGCAGGCGCATGAGCGGTGTCGGAGGTGTTCATGGGGCCTTCCGTGCGGCTCGGAGGGAGAGACGTCGCGGGCCGGGGAAGGCCCCGGCCCGCGACGGACCCCGTCAGGACTGAGTGATCAGGGCAGAAGGTTCAGCCACTCGCCGAACGTGTCGGCGCCCTGTCCGGTCAGAGGGGCGCCGTGGGCGAAGCCGACCGCGGCGAGGTCGCGGGGGAGGCGGGCGAGGCTGCCGGTCCGCAGGTGCGGGTCGGCAGCCAACGCGGCCGGTCCCAGGGCGAGTTCACCACGGTGGAAGACGGCGTCGCCGGTGAGCAGGGTCCGCGAGGGCTCGTGGACGAGGACGACATGACCGGGGGAGTGTCCGGGGGTGTGGACGACGCGCAGTCCTGAACCCGGCGCGACGAGGGATGCGTCGGTGAGCGGGCCGTCCGCGCGGAACGGCTTCCAGTGCAGTTTGGGCAGCCTGTCCAGAAGCCGTCCCAGGCCTCCGGAGCGTCCCGCCGGGGGAACGCGCCCGGCGGCGAGCCAGGAGTGCTCCGCAGGGTGCGCCAACACCGGTGCTCCGGTCAGCTCCCGAAGCTCGGAGGCCCCCTGGACGTGGTCGGGATGCGCGTGGGTGATCACGATGCGCTTGATGTCGGACGGCCTCCGGCCCAGTTCGGCGAGCGTGGCGAGGATGACACCGGGAGCGCCGGCCCAGCCGACGTCGACGAGGGTGTAGCCGTCGTCCTCCTCGACGAGGAAGGCGTTGTCGCGGCGGGTGGTGGGGATACGGAAGACGCCGGGGGCGAGTTGTTCGGTCATGGAGAGGCTCCAGGGGCGGACAGCTGAACGCAGGAAAAATGCGTGGAGTTCGGCGGTCGGCGCCCGGTCTGATGGCTGCTCTAGGGGGCAGCGGGGGCGGGGATGTAGCCCTCGCGGGCGAGCTTCGGCAGGATGCCGCCGGCCTCGATGATGTCCAGGACCAGCGGGGGCAGTGCGCCGCCGGTCAGACGGTCGCCGGTGGTGGTGTTCTCTATCCAGCCCTCGGCGAAGTCGAGGCGGGCGGTGTCGCCGTCCGAGAAGGCCGTCCGGACGCCTGGCACGGCGAGGGCAGGCAGGCCGTGGTTGATGCAGTTGCGCAGGAACAGGGAGTTGAACTCGTCGGCCACGAGGGCGGCGACACCGAGTTCGCGGAAGAGCGCGGCGACCGGACGAGAGGAACCGAGCCCGAAGTTGCGGCCGGCGACCACGATGTCTCCGGCCTTCACCTGGTCCGCCCAGCCGGGCCGCAACTCGTAGAAGATATGGCGCGCGGCCTCGGGGACGGACAGTTTCATCGCGAAGGCCGGGTACATGGCGTCGGTGGTGACCGAGTCGCCCACCACCCAGACGCGGCCGACTATCTGAGTGTTCATCAGTTCGTGACTCCTCGAGGGTCGGTGACATGACCGGCGAGCGCGGAGGCGGCGACGGTGGCCGGGGAGGCCATGTAGATCTCGGCGTCGGGGCTGCCCATGCGGCCGGTGAAGTTCCGGGTGGAGGAGGTCAGGCAGACCTCGCCGGGGCCGAGGAGGCCCATGTGGTAGCCGAAACAGGCGCCGCACGTGGAGTTGGTGATCACCGCTCCCGCGTCGGCCAGGTCCTGCAGATAGCCGGCGCGCAGGGCGTCGCGGTACACCTGCTGGGAGGCGGGTGTGACGAGCAGTCGTACACCGGGAGCGACCCGGCGGCCCTTGACGACGGCCGCGGCGATGGCGATGTCCTCCAACTGCCCGTTGGCGCACGAGCCGATGAAGCACTGGTTCACCGGCCGCCGTTCGATGGCGGACACCGGCAGGGAGTTGTTGCTGACAGTGCCCGGACGGGCGACATGGGGTTCCAGGGCGGACAGGTCCACCGTGCGTACGTCGGCGTAGGCGGCGTCGGGGTCGGGATCTGCGGCCTGACAGGTGTCGGGGGTGACCCCGCGTTCGGCGAGAAAGGCCGCGGCCAGGTCGTCGATGGGGAAGGTGGAGAAATCGGCGGAGATCTCCGCGCCCTGGGTCGCGATGGTCCGCCGGTCGTTCATCGGGATCGAGGCCAGCCCCGGACCACCGAACTCCAGGTTGTGGTTGGTCGCGTCGCCCCAGGTGCCGGCGATGTGCAGGAAGATGTCCTTGCCGTAGACGCCGTCGGGCCTGCTCCCGGTGAACTCGTAACGCAGCGTGGGGGCGACCTGGAACCAGGTCCGCCCGGTGCACAGGATCGAGTAGACCTCGGCCGGGCCGAGACCGCGGGCGGCGGTGTTGTAGGCGCCGGCTGCGCAGGTGTGCGAGTCGGTGCAGGCCAGTACCTCGCCGGGGCGTGCCAGCCCGTTCTCGGCGATGACCTGGTGACAGATGCCGTGCCGGCCGACGTCGTAGAACTTCTCGATGGCGAAGTCGCGGGCGAAGGCCCGCGCGCGGGTGCCGCCGGTGGCGTCGCCGACAGAGGGGGCGGGGACCGCGTGGTCCATGACGACGGCGACCTTGTCGGGGTCGTGGATCCGCAGGGGCTGGGTCCACAGGGTGGAGAACTGCAGGTCGATCATCACGGTCATGTCGACGTCGGTGACGACGGTCTGTCCGGCCGTCACCTGGTCCTGCCCGGACTTGCGGGCCAGGATCTTCTCGATCATGGTCATGCCCATGGGTGTCGCTCTCCATGGTCGGGGCCGATTCGCGGGTGAGTCGGCAGGGGGGTGAGGGCGCGCGGGGGCGCGAGGGGCGTGTGAGGGGTACGAGGGTGTGCGGGGGTCATGCCTGTTCGGTCCGGTAGCGCTCGCCGACGGTGGTCCACTCGCGCAGGCCGACGAGTTCGAACAGCCCCTGCGGGCCGGGCGTGAGGTCGGTGGGCAGGGTGCCGCCGAGGCGCTGCAGGGAGTCGAACCCGGCGAGCACGGTGGGGCCGAGCAGAGCGCCGGGGTGGATGGCGATGCGGTAGCCGAGCCGGGAGAGCCGGTCGGCTGCGGTGTCGGGGGTCAGGCCGCCCTGCACCATGTTGATCAGCAGCGGTGCCGTGACCTGGGCCGCGATCTGCTCGATCTCGGCGCTGTCCTGAGGTGCCTCGACGAAGACGACGTCGGCGCCGGCGGCGGCGTAGCGGTTGGCGCGCTCGATCGCCGCGTCGATGCCGAGCGGTCCGCGGGCGTCGGTGCGGGCGACGATGACGGTGTCCGGGTCGGCGCGGGCGTCCAGGGCCGCGTGGAGCTTGGCCTCGAACTCGGCGGCGGGGATCAGCTCCTTGTCGGGCAGGTGCCCGCACCGCTTGGGGAAGGCCTGGTCCTCCAACTGCACGGCGGCGACGCCGGCTTGTTCGTAGGCGCGCACCGTGCGCACCACGTGCATCGGCTCGCCGTAGCCGGTGTCCGCGTCGGCGATGAGCGGCACCTCACCGAGCGCCTCGGCGACGATGCGGGCGCGCTCGGCCATTTCGGTGGCGGTGAGCAGTCCGATGTCGGGGAGGCCGTAGCCGGCGACGGCCACGCCGGCACCGGTCAGGTATGCGGCGGGGAAGCCGCACCGGGCGACGAGGTGGGCGCCCAGGCCGTCGTACACGCCGGGCGCGGTGATCAGGCCGTCGGCGGCCAGGAACCGGCGCAGGCGAGCACCGGGGGTCTGAACTGGGGTCATGGGGGTCTCCGGACGGGGCGCGGGAACGTCGGTGGTGGTCTCGGGCGAAGGGCGCGGGTGCGCAGGCGGTCGTCCCGGGACGGGTGGGCGTGGGAAGGTCAGTCGAGGGCGCGGCGCACCGGGGCGGCCAGCAGGTCGATGAGGGGACCGAGGTCGGATTGCTGCTCCAGGGTCAGGACGCGCCGTTCGATCTCCCGCGCGCGATCGGGTTCCACGACGTGGCCGGCCAGGACGCGGAACTTGGCGACGATCTCGTCGTTGGTCAGCGGGTCGTCCGGCCCGCCGTGCGGCTGGTTGAGCGCGCGGGTCAGCACCCGGCCGTCGCGCAGCCGCAGGGTGACGCGCGTGTTGTAGCCGGGCTCGTCCCAGGAGGGGTCGTGCGGTGCGTCGACCTGCTCGACGGTGGTGCGGGCGATCAGGGACCAGACGTCGTCGGCGTCGATCCGCGCGCCGGTGAACTGGGCCGGGCTCACCACGCCGTCCAGCAGGGCGACGGCGGTGGCGTAGCCGATGTTCATCTGGGCGCCGATGGTGGTCAGCGGCCGTTGCGGCTCCCACCAGCCGTGGTGGTACACCGCGGCAGGCACCTCGATCAGGATCCCGGCGACGTCGTCCGCGGTCACCTTCTCCTCGTCACGCATCGCGAGAACCGCGTCGATCGCCGGGTGCAGACCGCCCATTGCGGCATGGATCTTGACGGCGATCTGCTCGGTGTCCCACCGCTCGCCCAGCGCCCGCGTGATCTGGCTCGCGTCGGGGTCGTGGCCCTCACCGAAGGTGGCCAGGAAGCCGCCGTAGGGCCGTTCGAAGACCCGCTTGATCCCGGTGTAGCCCGCCGCCGCGAGTCCCGCGGCGTAGAAGCCGTTGCGGGAGGCCAGCCCATGGTGCATGCGCTTGGACATGGCCTCGTACTGGGCGGCCATCAGGCCGGACGACTGGGTCGCGGCCAGGCCGAGGGCGTCCTCGAAGGCGGCCGCGTCCAGGCCGCGCAGGACACCTGACGCGGCCGCGGCGGCGTGCGTGCCGAAGACGGAGCCCGAGTGCCAGCCGCGCACCAGCATCTCCCTGCCGTGCAGGGCGAGGCCGACCCGGGTTCCCGTCTCGAAGCCGGCGATCGCCGCCCGCAGGAAGCGCTCGCCGGAGACCGGGCCCATCTGGGAGGCCGTGGACAGCAGGGCCGGCAGCACGAGCGAGGCGCTGTGCAGCGGCGCCGCGGGGAAGTAGTCGTCGAGTTCGAAGCCCTGGACGAAGGTGCCGCCGAGGACCGCGGCGGCCGGAGCGCTCGTGGAGCGTCCCCAGCCGATGACGGGGACGTCGCCGGCCCCCTCCAGGGCGAGTACGGCGTCGACGGCGGTGCGCGACCAGGGCAGTTGCGCCCCGATCAGCGCGCAGCCCACGCCGTCGAGGAGCACGTGGGCGGCTCGCTCACGCACCCGCGCGGGGATCTCGGTGCCGACGATGCGGCTCAGCCACAGCGAGAGGCGCCCGGTCGGACCGTCGGGATCGCTCGGAGCGTCGAGGCCGTCGAGGCCGTCGTGATCGGCGGGATCAGTGGGTTCGGTGGGCTTCCCCCGCGTGGGGGTGGCGACGGGAGGCTGGGACATGGTGTGTCGTCTCCAAGGCGTACCTACGATGTTCGATATTAGAAGTTATAACATCTACTTTCATGCCTGTCACCGGTAAGGTGGACGCCGTGGTTCTCAAACGCTCATCGGGCCCCCGCACCGCCGAAGCGATCGCGCTCAACGAACTGCGCGACGCGATCATCCGAGGCGACCTTCCGCCGGGGACCCAGATCCGCCAGGGCGCGGCAGCCGAACAGCTCGGCCTCAGCGTCATCCCCGTCCGCGAAGCCCTCAAGACCCTCGCGGGCGAAGGTATCGTCGCCTACCAGGCCCAGCGCGGTTACACCGTCGCCCAGCTGCGCCCGGACAGTGTCGACGACATCTTCCGGCTGCGGCTCATGCTGGAGTCCCAGGCGGAGGAGGAGGCCGCCGCCCGCCTGCGTCCCCAGGACCTGGCCGAGATGCGCGACGCCCTGGACGCCCAGCGTCAGGCGACCGAGGCCGGCGACGCCCATGCCGCGATCCTCGCGAACAAGGCCTTCCACTTCGCCCTGCTGGACCGCTGCGACAACGAGTGGCTGATGCGGTTCGTCCGCCAGCTCTGGGAGGCGCTCGAACCCCACCGCGCCCTGGCCTACCGGCGAGCCGCCGAGCACGGCGACCGGACCCGGGCGGACGCGATCCTCGACGAGCACGAGGCCATCCTCGTTCAGCTCGAAACCGGGGACACGGACGCGGCGCTCCAGGCGATGGCCCGCCACCGGGAGTCGGGGCACGGCGATTTCCACCGTCTGCTGACCGAGTCGGATCCGGCGCAGTGAGTCCGGACCGCCGGGGACGCGGGTGGCCGTAGCGACGCTACGACGGAGATGGCGAAGGCAGTCGTGTGGACCTCACGGCGGGCCCGTGAACGCACCGGCGGCCGGCACCCGTCCCGGACTCAACCGAACGGCGTGACCGGGAACCGCATGCCGAGCCACTGCTCGGCGCCCCAGGCCTCGAACCGTTCCACCTCGGTGAACCCCAGTTCCGCCGCGAGACGCATCGATGCGAGGTTGGCGCTCTGGGTGGTGAGCACCACCGGTTCGCCGGGAAGCGCGCCGGCGAGCCAGCCGAGTGCCGCCGCGCATGCCTCGGCGGCGTACCCGGATCCCCACGCCCGCGGCAGGAACAGGTAGCCGAGATCGGCCTTGCCCACGGCGGCCGGGCGCCGGTGTCCCGTTGCTCTCCTGAGCAGGATCTGGCCGATCATCGACCCGTCGAGATCGACGACGAGGTTCCCCGGCCACCGCTGCGGCGCCCCGGGCATCTCGCGCTCGAGTTCGTCACGCGGCCGGGGGCCGCCGAGGTAGGTGTGCACCTCCGGCGAGGCGTGCAGCTCGATGAACGCCGCACGGTCCCGGGGCGCGGGCTCACGGAGCACGAGCCTCTCGGTCCGGATCGGCTCGGGCGGCCACGCCACGGGTCCCAGATCTTGCATCCGAGCACGCTAACAGGTGGTCAGACCAACGGGACGGGAATCGGGTTGCACCGTGCCACGGGCAACAGGTGTCCGGTCCGAGGCCGAGACCCCGAGGCCGACATCCGGGGCTGGCATCCGGGGCCGACATCCGAGGCCGACACCTGCTGCTCGGGCCTCGACCAGCCCATCCTGCCCACCCGGCCCGCACGAATCCTCAGGCCCCCGCGCCGAGGGTGTCGGCCACCCGCTTTCGTGTCGCTCGGGCAGCGGGCGGTACGGCCAGAGCGGCGGCTCCCAGGACGGCCGCCGAGCCCATGGCGAGGAGCAGTGATGCCGAGGGCGACTGGGCGATGCCGGCGCCGATGCCGCTGGAGTTCCCCTGTGCGTTGATGAGCTGGTGGGACAGCGGCAGTCCCAGGGCGGTGGCCGCGATGGTGGCCAGGATGACCGTGGTGGTCGTCGTGGTGACCGTCGTGGCGGTGATCTGACGCGTGGACATGCCCATCGCCCGCAGCGCGAGAACGTCGTGCTCGGTCTCGCGGACGGTACCGCTGATGGTGGTGAGGAGTTCGACGAGGCCGATGAGGGCGAGCACGGCGATCAGCGCGGCGATGACTCCACGCAGCGGGGACAGACCGTCGGCGGGGTTGGTGATGGGGTGGCTGTCGAGGTGCCCGTGGCTCGCCTCGCCGAGGCCTGCGGCGACCTGCTGTGGAGTGGAGTGCGGGGTGAGGCGCAGTTGGTAGAAGGCGGGGGAGAGGTGGGGGTCGTTGGCGCGCAGGGTGTCCAGCGAGGTGGTGACGACCCGGCCGGCGTTCTGCGGTTCGATGCTGCGCCCGACGATGTGCAGGATCTGCGGCTGCTCGCCGACGGTCATCCGCACCCAGTCACCCACCCGCACATGGAGCAGGTCGAGCAGGCCCTGGCCGGCCACGGCCTCGTCCGGTCCATGGGCGGCCCTGCCCTCGGCGAGCGCGTAGGGGTAGGGCTGGCTGTGGGTGCCGAGGCCGCGCAGGGCGATGGTCGCGGTCTGACCCGGTACCAGGGCGGCGACTTCGACACCCGGGTAGGCCTGGGCGATGCGCGGGTCGGCCGCGATCAGGGCCCGCACCTTCTGGTCGCTGAGGCTGCCGTCCGGCCGGACGGTGAGGGTGGCGGCGAGTCCCGCCTGCTGGGGGTTGCGGTGGAGCTGGTCGATGGTGGTCCATGCCCCGAGGGCCACCACGATCAGCGCGAGGGGAAGGGTGAGGCGGGCGAGCGTGGTCAACGGCCGGCCACGCCCCGCCAGTGCCTTGTGGCAGCCCAGGACCAGTGCGGCGGGCAGCCGCAGTCCCAGCGCCTGCCGGGCGAGAGGACTCAGGCCCCTGCCCCCGGGAGCCGCCGGCCGGGGGACCGGGACGGGCGGGACACGTCCGGCCCGCCAGGCGGCCAGCCCCGTGGTGAGACCGATGAAGGCCACGGTGCCGGTGGCCACCGTGCCGGTGGTCACGGAGTGCGCGGGCAGTCCCTGCCACACGCTGACGGCGTCGCCGAGCCTGCCGGGGATGCGGCGGCCGAGGCTCTCGATGAGCGTGGTGGCGGCCAGCGCGCCGAGCACGGCGTACGCGAGGTGCTGGAGCAGGAAGATCCGTACGACCTGGGCGGGGGTGAAGCCGATGGCCTTGAGGATGGAGATGTCGCGGAGGTGACCGCGGATGCGGGTGCTGATCGCCCCGTGGACGGCGAGGCCCGCGGCGGCCAGGGCGCCGAGCCCGAACAGGCCGAGCACCTGGCCCAGCAGCCGTGTCTCGCCCTGCGCCTCGGCCCGCGCCTGCTGCCAGGTGGAGACCTCGCCGACCGTGCCCGCGCCCAGCAGGGTCACGGCGCGTTGGACCGCGTAATCGGTGTCCTCGGGGTTGTCGAGCCGCAGTCCGGTGACCTGGCCGTCGGGAGCGAGCGCAGCCGACGGCAGGACCCAGATCAGTCCGGGCTGTTCACCCGGGCTGTAACGGGGTTCGGCGCTGTCGGCGATGCCTTCGACGGTCAGGGTGCGCCGCGTCCCCGGCAGGGTGAGGGTGTCTCCGGGCTCGGCCAGCAGCGCTCGGGCGAGCCCGCTTTCCAGTACCACGCCGTCCGGGTGTGCCGCGTCGAGCCAGTGGCCGGCGGCGAGCAACGGCCGACCCACGGACGGCAGGTGCGCGGTGCCGCGCAGTTCCACGGCGGCACGGGTGCCCCGGGAGGCGACGGTGGCGGACTCCGTCGGATAGGGGCCGGCGACGGCTTGCACCCCGTCCAGCCGGGCCAGGCGGCCGGCGTCGGCCCTGGCGAGGGTGTGGATCCACACGTGGGCACCGTGTGCCTGGGTGAAGGTGCGCTGCCAGGGGTTCGTGGCGTAGCCGAAGAGGGCGGCGGCCAGCAGGAGCGAGGCGACGATGCCGCCGGCGGCGAGGGTGAGGAACAGCGCCTCGCCGCGGTGGGTGCGCAGGTCGGAATGCGCCCAGCGCAAGGTGGCACGCATGGATTCGCCTCGGACGGGGACGGGAGCGGGGACGGGGGGAGAGCTGGGGGAGGGGTGAGGGGCGCGGACGGGGGGAGAGTCGGGGGCGGAATGAGGGTCCGGATCGGGGGCGAGGCCGGGGGAGCGAGGGCGCACCGCGATCAGTCCCTGAGCTCCAGCACGCCCGATGTTCCGGGCTTGCGGGAGGACGTGCCGTCCAGCGCGGCGTCGTCGGCTATGCGGCCGTCGTAGAAGCTGATCACCCGGTCGGCGGCGCTCGCCAGGCGGGCGTCGTGGGTGACCAGGACGATGCTCTGTCCACGCTCGTGGAAGCGGCTCAGCAGCCGCATCACTTCGCGGGTGCCCTTGCTGTCGAGGCTGCCGGCCGGTTCGTCCGCGAGGAGCAGCGGCGGATGGTTGATCAGGGCACGGGCGAGCGCGACGCGCTGCTGCTCGCCGCCCGACAGTTCGCCCGGCAGACTGCGTTCCTTGCCGTCGAGACCCAGTTCGCCCAGGAGCGAGGCGCACTCCGCGTGGGCCCGCTTGGGCGAGACGCCGGCGAGCAGGGCGGGCAGTTCGACGTTGTCGACGACCGACAGGTTCGACACCAGGTTGAAGAACTGGAAGACGATCCCGATCGCCCGCCGGCGTTCCACCGCCCAGCGCGCCTCACTGAAGGAGTCCGCGCACCGGCCGTCGAGCCAGATGCTGCCCTCGTCGGGGCGCTGCAAGCCACCGAGCAGGTGCAGCAGCGTCGACTTGCCGGCCCCTGACGGTCCGGTGATCGCCACGAACTCGCCCCGGGCCACGCTCAGGTCGACCCCGCGCACGGCATGCGCGGGCGCGCCCTCGCCGTAATGGGTCTTCACCAGACCCTTGGCGCGCACCACGGGAGGCCGGCTGTCGCTCACTGCAACTCCTCCAGCTCTTCCTGGCACCGCTCCAGCCAGTCCAGATCTGCCTGAAGGTGCAGCATCGCGCCCTCGATGAGCAGATGGGCGATTCGGTTGTCCCGGTCCTCGGCCGTGGCCAGCTTCGACAGGCTGCGCATGGTGTTGAGGTACTGGCGTCGTTGCTTGTTGATGAGGGCGATCTGGTCGGCGAGTCCCGTCTGCGGAGCGAGGGCAAGCTTCATGAAGAACTCGTCCCGCACCCGGGGCTCGTCCTCGGGTTCATCGAACCAGGCGTGCAGCGCGTTTCGCCCGGCGTCGGTGAGGTGGTACACCTTTTTGTTCGGCCGGCTGGACTGCTCGATGTCCTCGCCCTCGATGAGTCCCTGCTTCTCGAGGCGGCCGAGGGTCACGTAGATCTGGCCGACGTTCGGCTGAGGGTACGCGGAGCCCAGCAGTTGCTCAAGCTCCTGCTTCAGCTCGTAGCCGTGGGCGGGACCGCGGGCGAGGAGTGCCAGGAGGGCTTGGCGCACTAGTCCTCTTCCTTCCCTCCGGTCAATGTACTCCCGGCCCTAGTATCGCTCATATATAACAGGTATACATGCTTTGACGCAGGGCGAGGGTGCCGGCGCCGGGTGTGCAAGGAGGAACCTATGCGGTGGATGCGTGCCGCCGGTAGGGGACTTCTCGCACTCGTCGTGGTGGTGGGCGCCTACGCGGCTCCCGGTGCGCGCGCCGGTGACTGCGACACATGCGGCCGCGGCCCGCTGACCCTGGCCACCGCAGGCGACCTCACCGGTTATCTGGGCCCGCTCTTGCGGGGCTGGAACCGCACCCACCCCGCCGAGAAGGTCACCCTGGTCGAACTGCCGGACTCCTCCGACGAGACACACGCGCAGATGACCACCGACCTGCGCGGCGGAGACCGGGGCCGGTTCGACGTCCTCAACATCGACGTCAACTGGACCTCGGAGTTCGCGGCGGCCGGCTGGATACGACCGCTGCCGCCCAGCCGCTTCCCGCTCAAGACCTTCCTGCCGCCGGTCGTGGACACCGCCACCTACGACGGGCGGCTGTACGCGGTCCCGTACGTCACCAACGCCGGACTGCTGCTGTACCGCAAGGACATCCTGGCCAAGGAGGGCGTACCGCCGCCGCGTACCTGGGCCGAGCTGGAGCACGACGCGAAGACCATCGCGCCCCGGTACGGCCTCGGCGGCTACGCGGGCCAACTGCTGCCCTACGAGGGCCTGACCGTGAACGCGGCCGAGGCGGTGTACTCGGCGGGCGGCACGATCCTCGGCGACGAGGGCAGCCGCGTCACCGTCGACTCCGACGCCGCCCGTGAGGGCATCGGCTTCCTCGCCCGGGGAATCCGCGAGGGCTGGATCCCGAAGGCGGCCCTGACGTACAAGGAAGAGGAGTCCAAACAGGCCTTCCAGGACGGGCATCTGCTCTTCCTGCGCAACTGGCCCTACGTCTACGCGGTGGCCTCGGCCAAGGGCTCCAAGGTCGCCGGCCGGATCGGTGCCGTCCCGCTGCCCGGACGCAGCGGGCCCGGCAAGAGCGTTCTGGGTGGTTCCGATCTCGCCGTCAACACGCATGCCCGGCACCCCGATTCGGCGGCGCGGCTGATCGCCTACCTCACCAGCGAGCAGGTCCAGCGCGAGGTGCTCACGCGCGGCTCACTGCCTCCGGTGCGTGCCGACGTCTACGAGGACCCGGAACTCATCGCGCGGTTCCCCTATCTGCCGACCCTGCGTGCCGCCGTCCTCACGGCCGCCCCGCGTCCCAAGAGTCCGCGTTACGACCAGGTCAGCCTGGTCGTGCAGGCGGTCGTCCATGACGCGTTGACCGGGCAGGAGACTCCCGCGGCGGCGGTGCGACGCCTCGCACGCGAACTCGACGCCGTCGCACGCCGCTAGTTACACGTTAGGTAACGCCAGCGTCTCATCTGGCCGCCGAATGTCTGAAATTCGCCCCATATTCCCCCCTGACTCGACGGTAGCTTCTGTTCTTCTTATTGACACCCTCACGACACGGCTACCTAACATGTATGCATAACCGCAGCCCTACGTAGAGAACAGGTCAATGGGTTGAACAGGCACCACTGGTGGCGCGATGCCGTGATCTACCAGGTGTATGTCCGCAGCTTTCTGGACAGCACCGGAGACGGCATCGGCGATCTGGCCGGAGTCAGGGCCGGACTGCCGTACCTGAAGAAGCTCGGCGTGGACGGGATCTGGCTGAGCCCCTTCTATCCGTCCCCCCAGCACGATCACGGCTACGACGTCGCCGACTACTGCGACGTGGACCCGGTCTTCGGGGACCTCACCGAGTTCGATCTGCTGATGACGGCCGCCCGGCGACTGGGCGTCAAGGTCCTCCTGGACATCGTCCCCAACCACTGCTCCAGCGAGCACCGTTGGTTCCGCGAGGCATTGCAGAGCCCGCCGGGCAGCCCCGCCCGCGCCCGCTTCCACTTCGCCGACGGCCGCGGCCCGGACGGCGACGAGCCGCCGAACAACTGGCACGCCATGTTCGGCGGCCCCGCCTGGACCCGCGTCACGGAGGCGGACGGCCGCCCCGGCCAGTGGTACCTGCACATGTTCACGCCCGAGCAGCCCGACTGGAACTGGCGCAACCCCGAGATACCCGAGGAGTTCGACCGCATCCTGCGGTTCTGGCTCGACCGGGGCGTGGACGGCTTCCGCATCGACGTCGCCGCCGGCCTGTACAAGCACCCCGATCTGCCCGACTCCGACGACCCGGAGGCCGACGCCCGCACCCGCGACTCGGTCAACCCGCTCGCCTGGAACCAGCCCGAGGTGCACGACGTCTGGCGGCACTGGCGCACGGTGTGCGAGGAGTACACGGACCGCGACGGCCACGAGCGTCTCCTGGTCGGTGAGGTCTCCGTGCCCACCGCCCGCGAACACGCCCGCTACGTCCGCCCCGACGAACTCCACCAGGCCTTCTTCTTCGACCTGCTCGGTGCGCCCTGGGACGCGGACGCCTTCCGCAAGGTCATCGGCGAGGCCATGGATGACATCGCCGGAACCGGCTCCACGGTCACCTGGGTCCTCAACAACCACGACCAGGTCCGCACCGTCACCCGCTACGGCGAACCCACGCCCGAGGGCAGCGGCCTCGGCCCGGCCCGCGCCCGCGCCGCCGCGCTGCTGATGCTGGCGCTGCCCGGGGCCGCGTACATCTACCAGGGCGAGGAACTGGGCCTGCCCGAGGTCGTCGACCTGCCCGACGACGTCCTCACCGACCCGATCTTCCGCCGCACCGGAAGCCGTGCCCGCATCCGCGACGGCTGCCGGGTGCCACTGCCCTGGTCCGGGCAGGCCTCCCCGTTCGGCTTCACGTCCGGTATGGAGGGAGCCAAACCCTGGCTCCCGCAGCCCGAGTACTTCGCCCAGTACGCCACCGACCGCGCCCTGGCCGACACCCGCTCGTTCTGGCACCTGTACCGCGACGGCCTCCAGCTGCGTTCCTCCCTGCCCCAGTTGGGCGAGGGAACGCTGCGCTGGCTCGATACCCCACCGGGCGTTCTCGCCTTCGTCCGCGGCGACGGCCTTGTCTGCGCCGTCAACTTCACCACGACCCCCACGCCCGCACCGGTCTCCGGTACCCCGCTGCTGGCCAGCGGGCCCTGCCCGGCCGGAGTACTGCCCAGCTCCACCGCTGCCTGGTGGCTGAGCGACGACACCGATTTCTGAACTCCACCGTCAACCTGCACTCCCGCGAAGGGACATCAAAGATGATGCGACGACGTACCACCCTGCTGACCGGCTGCATCGCCCTCACCCTGGCGCTCGGCGCGACCGCCTGCGGCGGCAGCTCCTCCCCCGCCTCCGGCGGCAGCAGCAGCGACAAGACGCTCAGCGGCCAGACGGTCACGGTGGCCGGCGTCTGGTCCGGCAGTGAGCAGAAGAACTTCCAGAAGGTGCTGGACGCGTTCGCCGCGAAGACCGGCGCCAAGACCCAGTTCGTGTCCACCGGCGACAACGTCTCCACGGTCGTCGGCAGCAAGATCGAGGGCGGCAACGCGCCCGACGTCGTGATGGTCCCGCAGGTCGGCGTCCTCCAGCAGTTCGCGAAGAAGGGCTGGCTCGAGCCCCTGTCCTCGACCGCCCAGCAGACGATCACCGCCGACTTCGCGCCCGTGTGGAAGACGTACGGCAGCGTCGACGGCACCCTCTACGGCCTCTACTTCAAGGCCGCCCACAAGTCGACCGTCTGGTACAGCCCCGACGCCCTCGTCCAGGCCGGCGTCCAGCCGCCGAAGACCTACGACGAGATGCTCAAGGCCGGCCACACCATCTCCGACTCCGGCCTCGCCGCCTTCTCGGTCGCCGGACAGGACGGATGGACCCTGACCGACTGGTTCGAGAACATCTACCTCTCCGAGGCCGGCGCGGAGAAGTACGACGCTCTCGCCGCCCACAAGCTGAAGTGGACCGACCCCAGCGTGGTCCAGGCGCTCACCACGCTCGGCAAGCTCTTCAAGGACAAGCAGCTGATCGCGGGCGGGCAGAACGAAGCCCTCAACACCGACTTCCCCGGCTCGGTGGAGAAGGTGTTCGGGCCCAAGCCCGAGGCGGCCATGGTCTACGAGGGCGACTTCGTCGCCGGCGTCGCCCATGACCAGTTCAAGAAGACCATCGGCAAGGACGCCAACTTCTTCCCCTTCCCGGCGGTCAGCGGCGGCACGGCACCGGTGGTCAGCGGCGGCGACGCGGCCGTCGTCCTCAAGGACGCCAAGAACTCCAAGGCCGGCATGAAGCTCCTGGAGTACCTGGCGACGCCCGAGGCGGCAGCCGTGTGGGCGAAGGCCGGCGGCTTCCTGTCCCCGAACAAGAAGCTCGACCTCTCCTCCTACAGCGACGACGTCACCCGCGCCACCGCCAAGTCCCTCGTCTCGGCCGGTGCCTCGAACTCGGTCCGCTTCGACATGTCCGACCAGGCACCGGCCGCCTTCGGCGGCACCAAGGGCGCCGGCGAGTGGAAGCTCCTGCAGGACTTCCTGCGCGACCCGTCCGACCCCAAGGGCACCGCGGCCAAGCTGGAATCCGCGGCGGCCAAGGCCTACCAGGGCTGAGCGGACACGATGACTTCCACCACCGTCGCATCACGGCGGACCGGACGCCCGCTTGCCGATGACTCGGCACGCGGGCGGCGGGTTCGCCGGCGCGCCCGGCTGATCGCCGTGCTCTTCGTCCTGCCCGCCCTGCTCCTGCTCGGCGCGCTCGTCGTCTACCCGGTGCTCTTCTCCATCGGCCGCAGCTTCTTCGACGCCTCCGGCACCCGATTCGTCGGCGGCGACAACTACACCGAGATGTTCCGCGACCCGGCCACACTCAAGGCCATCCGGAACACCGCCATCTGGGTCGTCGTGGCCCCGACCCTGCTCACCGGGCTCGGACTGATCCTCGCCGTCCTGGTCGAGAAGGTCCGCTGGGCCACCGCCTTCAAGCTCCTGCTGTTCATGCCGATGGCCGTGTCCTTCCTCGCCGCCGGCATCATCTTCCGCCTCGCCTACGACGAGAGCCCCGACAAGGGCGTCCTCAACGCCGCCGTCGTCTCCGTCCACGACGCCTTCGACGGGACCTCGTCCTACCCGACCGCCAGAGCGCGCGTGGGCCAGGAACTGACCCAGGCGCACGGCGGGGCGTACATCACGACCGGGAGCGTCTCGCCCGGTGACTCGGTGAACCTGCCGATCGTCGGTGTCCTGCCCAAGGACCTGCCCAAGAACGCCGCACCCGCCTACCCGGCGACCACCCGGAAGGCCGCCCCCGGCGAGCTCAGCGGCGTGGTCTACCTGGACTTCACCCCCGGCGGCGGCGGCAAACAGGGCGCGGTCGACCCCAAGGAGTCCGGCCTGCCCGGCGTCACCGTCGAAGCGGTGCGTGACGGCAAGACGGTCGCGAGCACGACGACCGCCGCCGACGGATCCTTCCACCTCGCGAAGCTCTCCGGCGGCCCGTACCAGGTGAAGCTGCCCGCATCGAACTTCGCCGCGCCCTACCAGGGCATCTCCTGGCTCGGACCGACCCTCGTCACGCCGTCCATCATCGGCGCCTACCTGTGGATCTGGACCGGCTTCGCGATGGTCCTGATCGGCGCGGGCCTGTCGACCCTGCCCCGGGACGCACTGGAGGCGGCCCGCATCGACGGCGCGAACGAATGGCAGATCTTCCGGCGCATCACCGTCCCGCTGCTGGCCCCCGTCCTGACGGTCGTCTTCATCACCCTCGTCATCAACGTGATGAAGGTCTTCGACCTCGTCTACATCATCGCGCCGGGGCCGGTACAGGAGGACGCCACCGTCCTCGCCACGCAGATGTGGCTGGTGTCCTTCGGCGGAGGCAACAACCAGGGCCTCGGCAGTGCCCTCGGCGTACTTCTCCTGCTCCTGGTGATCCCCGCGATGGTCGTCAACGTCCGCCGGTTCCGAAGGAGTCAACGATGAACGCGATCAGGCGGGGTCTGGGCAACGGCGTGGTCCAGATCTTCCTCGTGGTGATCGGCCTGGTCTGGCTCACCCCCCTCGCGGGACTCTTCCTGTCCTCGCTGCGCTCCGCCCAGGACACGGCCAAGGGCGGCTGGTGGACGACCCTGGCCAACCCCGGCCAGCTCAGCATCAGCAACTACAGCGCGCTGCTGAAGAACTCCGGCATGACCCAGGCCTTCTGGAACACCGTGCTGATCTCGGTGCCGGCCACCACCCTGGTCGTCGTCATCGCCGCACTCGCCGGATACGCCTTCGCCTGGCTGGACTTCCCCTTCCGCGAGCCGCTGTTCCTCCTGGTGGTGGCCCTGCTGGTCGTCCCGGTCCAGATCGGCCTGCTCCCGGTGGCCAAACTCTTCGGACAGCTCGGCCTGTTCGGGTCCATCCCCGGCGTCGTGCTCTTCCACGTCGCCTACGGACTGCCGTTCGCGGTGTTCCTGCTGCGCAACTACTTCGCCGAAATGCCCAAGGAGATGCTGGAAGCAGCTCGCATGGACGGCGGCACGGAATGGCGGATCTTCACCCGCCTGGTCCTGCCCCTGGGCCGCCCCGCCATCGCGAGCCTCGCCATCTTCCAGTTCCTGTGGGTCTGGAACGACATGCTGGTCGCCCTGCTCTTCGCGGACAGCTCCAGCCAGCCGCTCACCGTGGAACTCCAGTCCCAGATCCGCCAGTTCGGCAGCAACATCGACGTACTGGCCCCCGGAGCGTTCCTCTCCCTGATCGTCCCCGTGGTGGTGTTCTTCGCCTTCCAGCGGCACTTCGTGCAGGGAGTCATGGCCGGATCGGTCAAGTGACGAAGTAAAGATGAGCCCGCTGGTTCGCGGGCACTGCGCGGCAGCTCGGACCCTGGACAGACGGGGCCCGAGCTGCCGTGCGATGCGCGAGTGTCGTATCGCGTGGTGCGGTGTGTTGTGATGGTCCCGTCTCGGGACGTGGGCGCCTGCAGCCCGCCGGTTACCGCCCGTCGGTCGGGAGCGGCACGGCCGGGCGAGGCGCGGGACCGCCATAAGACGCATGGACACGGAGTGGCTTCGCTCCTGTCAGCGTAGGGCCTGCCGTTGATCCTTGTGCGGCGACGGTGGAGTCCCGTCCGCCACGCCGTCCGCCCACGCCGTCCGCCGAGGCTTCGGGAAGATCGACCGGCCGAAAAAAGTCGTGGGACTCGTGAACTTTACCGCAGGGATCCGCAACTCACTCAACTGGGCCCGGTGTCTGCCGTCGCCCTCAAGAAGTCCATAGGAGTGGTGAGTTGTCCATATTCCTGAGACCGGCGCTACGCCGACGGAGAGGGCGGGCCGTCGGCGCCGCCCTGCTGAGCACCGTCGTACTGGCGATGCTCGGTGCCGTCCCCGCGCAGGCCGGCGTCAGTGGGAAGCCCGCGAAGTCGTCCACGTCGGCCCAAGAGTTGCCCGGTCATGTCGAGCCACTGTGCGCTCCCGCCAAGCCGCACGAGGTGACCTGCTTCGGCCTCCGCCGCACCGACGTCACGCCGCGCAAGGGCCTGCGGGCCGCCGTGGACGCCCCTTCGGGGTTCGGCCCGGCCGATCTGCGCAGCGCTTACGGCCTTCCCGCGGACGGAGGGGCGGGCAGGACCATCGCCATTGTCGACGCCTTCGACAATCCCCACGCGGAGGCGGATCTCGCCGTCTACCGCGCGCAGTACGGGCTGCCCGAATGCACCACCGCCAACGGCTGCTTCACCAAGGTCGACCAGCGCGGCGGAGCCGACTACCCTGCCCCGGACCCCGGTTGGGCCACCGAGATCTCGCTCGACCTGGACATGGTCTCCGCCGTCGCCCCGAGCGCGAGGATCCTGCTGGTCGAGGCCGACGAGCCCACCGTCGAGGACCTGGGCGCCGCCGTGGACCAGGCCGTGGCGCTCGGTGCCGAGTACGTCTCCAACTCCTACGGCTCCAACTACGCCTTCTACCCCGAGGATCCGGCCGAGTCGGCGGCGGACGTGCACTACGACCACCCGGGCGTGGCGATCGTCGCCTCCTCCGGTGACAATCGCTACGGCGTCGCCTATCCCGCGGCGTCCCCGCACGTCACGGCGGTCGGCGGTACCACGCTCACCAAGGACGCGACCGCCGCTCGCGGCTGGTCCGAGTCGGTGTGGAGCCACGACAGCGGCGGCACCGGTTCCGGTTGCTCGCTGTACGAGCCCAAGCCGGCCTTCCAGAAGGACACCGGCTGTCCCGGTCGTACGGTCGCCGATGTCTCCGCCGTGGCCGACCCGGACACCGGTGTCGCCGTCTACGACACCTACGGCGAGTCCGGGGGCTGGGGCGTGGCCGGTGGCACCAGCGCGTCGGCACCGATCATCGCGGGCGTGTACGCGAACGCCGGCACCCCCGTCGCCGGGACGTACCCCAACGCCTACCCGTACGCCGGTGGCGGCAGCGGGCTGCACGACGTGACGACCGGGTCGAACGGCACGTGCTCACCTGCGTATCTGTGCACCGCGGGCGCCGGCTACGACGGACCGACGGGACTCGGCACCCCTGACGGGTTGTCCGCGTTCCGCATGGGCGCGCACGGCACCCTCTCGGGCACGGTCGCCGGCACCGCCACCGGCGCACCGGTCGCCGCGGCTCAGGTGACCGCCGGCTCCTACACCGCCACCACCGACAGCCAGGGCCACTACACCCTGCCGCTGCCGGTCGGCGACTACAAGGTCCAGGCCACCGCCTACGGCTACGCCACCGGTGACGCAGCGGACGTCCAGATCTCCGACGGCGGGGCGGCGACACGGGACTTCACCCTGCGCAAGCTCGCCACCCACCGTGTCTCCGGCACGGTGACCGACGGCTCGGGGCACGGCTGGCCGCTGCACGCCAAGATCACCGTGGACGGTGTGCCGGGCGCGCCCGTCTGGTCCGACGCCTACACCGGTTCGTACAGCCTGAACCTGCCCGAGAACCACACGTACACCGTGCGGGTCGTCAGCGACGACACCCACTACCGGTCCGTGGTGCGGCAGGTGGCCGTGGGAACCGCGGACCAGAGCGTCGCCCTGGCACTGCCCGCCGACACCTGGGCCGACGGCAACCCGGCCTACCACCTGACGGTGGACACCCTCGGCACCCAGTCCTTCGACTCCACCGGCGGGGCGCCGCAGGGCTGGAGCGTGGTCGACGCACCGGGCACCGGCCAGGGCTGGGCCTTCGACGATCCGGGCGGCCGGGGCAACAACACCGGGGGATCCGGTGGGTTCGCCGTCGCCGACAACGACCACGCCGGCTGGGACACGGCCTTCGACACCCAGCTGATCAGCCCGGTCTACGACTTCCGCCGCACCGGTGACCCCGAACTGGCGTTCAGCACCGACTACGAGGGATCCGCCGACCAGAGCGGCGATGTGGACGTCACCACGGACGGCGGCCGGACCTGGACCACGGTGTGGCACCAGGACCAGCAGTGGGCGATCGGGCGGGTGGAGGTCCCGTTGACCGCCTACGCCGGGAAGGGCGCGGTGCAGGTGCGCTTCCACTTCACCGGTCCGGGCGTGCTGTGGGCCGTCGACGACGTGACCGTCGCGGAGCGGGTCCTCACCCCCGTCCCCGGCGGCGTCCTCACGGGCACCGTCTCGGACGCCAACACCGGACGAGGACTGGTCGGCGCCGCGGTGAGCACCGGCTCCACCGGCGGGCCCGCCGCCCTGACGACGGCCACCGCGGGTGACCCTTGGGTCGGCGACGGTCTCTACCGGCTCTTCGTCCCCGGCGGCGGACGCCACACCTTCCTGGCGGCGAAGCCCTCCTACAGCACGGCCTCCCGCACAGCCGCCGTGGCCGAGGACCGGGCCGTCAAGGGCTCGTTCGTCCTCAAGGCGGGGCAGGTGAAGGTCGGCACCACCCGGATCGAGGCGACCACCACGGCGCACGGCACGGTGGTGCGCAAGGTGACCGTACGCAACACGGGCACAGCCCCCGCGACGATACGGATCGGCGAGCGCACCGGAACCGGCCCCGGCACCACCGCCCCCGGCACCACCTGGCGGGAACTGCCCGGCCTCCCCGTCCCCGTGATGGACAACGCGGTGGAGAACCACGGGGGCAAGCTCTACTCCGCTCTCGGGACGCCGGACGGCGACACCCCCACCGCCGACCTCTACGTCTACGACCCCTCGACGGGCGCCTGGACCCGGGGCGCCGGTGCCCCCGAGCCCCGGCAGGCCACCGCGCACGGCTTCATCGGCAACCGCCTGTACACCGCGGGCGGCTGGGCCCCCGGCGAGGTGGTGAGCCCGACCACGCAGGTGTACGACGCGGCGAGCGGCACCTGGAGCAAGGGCCCCGACATGCCCGAAGGACGCTTCGGCGCGGCGAGCGCGGTACTCGACGGGCGGCTCTACGTGGTCGGCGGCTGCACCAACACCGACTGCTTCGACACCGTGTACGTCTTCGACCCGCGCTCCGGCTCGTGGTCCAAGGCCGCGCCCTACCCGCGGACGATCAGCTGGGCCAACTGCGGTGTCATCAGCGGCAAGCTGTACTGCGCGGGCGGCACCCACGACTACGTCGAGACCGGCGCCGGCTACGTCTACGACCCGCCGTCCGACAGCTGGCAGCCCATCGCCGACATGCCGGTGGGCCTGGCCGCCGGCGTCTACGCCTCCGCGAACGGGCGGCTCCTGGCGTCCGGCGGGTTCAAACGTGTCGGGGTGAACCGGGTGCTCACCGCGGAGGGCTACGCCTACGACCCGGGCACGGACACCTGGAGCGCGCTGCCCGACGCCCCCACCGCGCTCTACCGGGGCGGCGCCGCGCCCGGCCTGTACCGGGTCGGCGGCAGCAACCAGAGCCGCTTCCCCGTTCCCGTGGCCACGACGGACCTGCTTCCGGGCTACGACCAGACCGAGTCGGACGTGCCCTGGCTGTCGCAGAGCCCGCACCGGCTCACACTGCGGCCGGGGCAGAGCGCCTCGTTCACGGTGAGACTGAACGCCCGCGAGGCCGGCCGAGCCGGTGACTGGACGGCCTCCGTGATCCTGCGAACCGACACCCCGTACTGGGTGCCCCCGATCCCGGTGTCCCTCCACATCGTGGAACACCGCACCCCGTAACGCGCATCCCCTCACGCCTTTCCCGCCCCACACCGCGCCCCCGGACAGCCATGTCGCCGTTCGGGGGCGCGGTCGAGCGGGCCTGGTACGCGTCTACTGGCGGCCCGAGTCGTGGGCCGCGGTCACGATGAGATCCGTGACCGCCTGGGGGTGGGAGATCATGGACACGTGGGAGGAGTCGATCTCCACCGTCTTGCGCGCGTGTGCGCGTTTGGCCTCGTACCGTTCGAGGCTCGGGTTGATGGCCCGGTCCTGTTTGCCGACGAGCACGTAGACCGGCTTGTCCCGCCAGGCCGCGTCGGTGAGTTTGTCGGTGAACGCGGACAGTGCGATCGGGCGCTGCGTCGCTGCCATGGTGGACGCCTGCTGCCGCGAGAGGTCCTGGGCGAAGACCGCGTGGAGCTTGGCGGGCTGGATGTACACGTCGGTGCCCGTGGTGCCGTCGCCGTTGCGGAACGGGACCTGCTTCAGCGCCGTGGTGAGGGGGGCCGCCGGGAACTTGGAGGCGAGGCTGGTGAACGACTCGCCCTTGTCCGGCATGATCGCGTTGATGTACACGAGTGCTTTGACGTTGTCGACACCGGCGGCGGCCTGCGAGATCACCTCGCCGCCGTAGGAGTGTCCGACGAGGACGATCGGTCCCTTGACGGTCTTCAGGAGGCTGTTCAGGTACGTCGAGTCCTGCGGTATGCCGCGCAGTGTGTTGGCCGGGGCGATGACCTGGTAACCATCGTGCTGCAGGCGCTCCACCACCCCGTTCCAGCCTGACGCGTCGGCGAACGCCCCGTGCACGAGCACCACGGTCGGCTTCTGGTTCTCCGGAGCCCCCGGAACCTTGCCGGGATCGCCGGCGGCGTGAGCCGGTATCACGGTCAGGACGGCAAGCACCGCCACTCCGAGGGCCAGGGGGCCCTTGCCTGATTTCGAGATCCCAGAGACAGTCATGTGCTTCCACTTCCTTGGCGTACAGGGTGAAAACGGGGTGAAAAGCCTCTTCGGTGACGGAGAAGAGTGAGGACCCTACGGAGGACTTCGGCACGGCCGGGGCGCCGCGATTGAGGTATCCGCTTGGCGGCGCGAACCCGGGCGGGGCCTCCGGCGCGGAAAAACGGGGAGCCGACGTGAGGGGGAGCCGAGGTGCGGCGGAGCCGACGTGAGGTGGAGGCGCTAGATCAGCGTAGCGCCGAATCCACGCCGGTCAAGCCGAGCGGTTATCGACGATAAATCGGGACGGCTCCAGCAATCGGCTCTGAATGGCGGCACGAATATTCACTACGGGAAATCGGCCCGCGAACCGGGTGTTATTTTCCGGTGACGGGTAATTGCACTGAGTACTTGCGGACAACTGCACTGCGTACAGCGGACAACCGCACTGCGTACAGACAGAATCGAGTTCGCAATCTCGGCGGCGTCGTGACAACGGCCACCGCAATGGCGGAGCCCTGCGGCAGATGGCAGCCTGTGGAAACGGGGACCTGGGCGTGCGGGCCGGACCGCTCCAGGAGGGGGCCCGCCCGCCCGCGCCGCTTGGCAAGGAACGGACTCCTATGCAAGCCATCATTGTTCGAGACCGAGACGCCGGCCTGGCCGGGCTGACCCCGGCCGACCTGCCCCACCCCCATGCGGCCGAGAACGACGTCATCGTGCGCGTGCACGCCGCAGGTTTCACTCCTGGCGAGCTGGAATGGCCGGCCACATGGACAGATCGTGCCGGCCGTGACCGGACGCCGAGCGTGCCTGGCCACGAACTGTCGGGTGTCGTCGCGGAGTTGGGGTACGGCACCACTGGTCTGGGCGTGGGGCAGCGGGTCTTCGGCCTGACCGACTGGGCCCGCGACGGAACGCTCGCGCAGTACACCGCGGTGGAAGCCCGCAATCTCGCGCCGCTCCCGGCGGACGTCGACCACGTCACGGCTGCCGCCCTGCCGATCTCGGGCCTGACCGCCTGGCAGGGCCTGTTCGACCACGGCCGCCTGGCCACCGGCCAGACCGTCCTCGTCCACGGGGCCGCGGGAGGCGTCGGGTCGATCGCCGTGCAGCTCGCGCGCGAGGCCGGTGCCCGGGTCATCGGAACCGGACGGACCGCCGACGGGGAGCGGGCCCTCACCCTGGGTGCCGACGCCTTCCTCGACCTGCAGACCGAGAAGCTGGAGGACGCCGGCGAGGCCGACGTCGTCTTCGACGTGCTCGGCGGCGACATCCTGGACCGCTCGGCCGCCCTGGTCCGGGCCGGCGGCGCGCTCGTCACCATCGCCATGCCTCCCAGGATCCGTCCCAAGGACGGCCGCGCGGTCTTCTTCGTCGTCGAACCCGACCGTGCCCGCCTCGCCGACCTCGCCACCCGGCTGAGGGACGGCCGGCTCAAGCCGGTCATCGGTGCCGTACGGCCGCTCTCGGAAGCCCCCGCAGCGCTGGGTCCCGGCAGGCGGAGCCGAGGCAAGACGATCATCCGCGTCGCGGAAGACTGAAGGAGATATTCACCTCGTTCGGACATCTTGACGCGCTTGCGTGCTCCTCGACCGCGCGGGGAAGCGGGGATGGCCCCGGACCAGGCCGGTCATGGGTCCTGAGGGATGAGGGACACGGCACGGCGATGCCGGCGGTGCGGCCATACTCACACCCCCTGACCTGCTCGCTCATCCGCGTGGCCTCTACCATCATGTGGCGTTTCGTCGTCGGGCGCCGATGCCAGTCTGCCTGGCCGTGTCCGCCGCGCGACGCCCACGACGTCCGCCGCACAGCGATGGCGTCGGGTATCGAGCAGTCGAGGAGAGGAACGTTCATGCGTGCTCGGAACATCGGCGCGGTCGCCGCGACAGCATTGGCGGCGGTGGCTGCCCGCGACCTCGTCCAGAAGAAGCACGCACTGCTCAGAAACTTCCCTGTCATCGGCCACGCCCGGTACCTGCTGGAGACGATCGGGCCGGAGCTGCGGCAGTACGTCGTGACCTCCAACGAGGAGGAGCGCCCGTTCAGCCGCGACCAGCGCACGTGGATCTACGCGTCGGCGAAGGAAGAGAACAACTACTTCGGGTTCGGCACCGACGTGGACGTCGAGCACGTGCAGGGGCACGCGTACGTGAAGCAGCGCACGTTCGCCGGCACGCTCCCCGACCTGCACGACCCGCAGGCCCCGCTGCCCTCGGCCAAGGTGCTGGGCGGCCCGCGCGGGCGTGCCAAGGCGTTCCGGCCGGCGAGCGTCGTGAACATCTCTGCGATGAGCTTCGGATCACTGTCCGGCGCGGCCATCACGGCGCTCAACAAGGGCGCGGCACTGGCCGGCACGATGCACAACACGGGCGAGGGAGGTCTCTCGCACTACCATCGCAACGGCGGTGACCTCGTCCTCCAGATCGGGACGTCGTACTTCGGTTGCCGCAACGAGGACGGAACCTTCAACCTCGACAAGCTCAAGGACGTCGTCGCCGGCGCCCCGGTCAAGGCGATAGAGATCAAGCTCTCGCAGGGCGCCAAGCCGGGGCTCGGGGGGATGCTGCCGGGCGCGAAGGTGACCCCCGAGATCGCCGGGATCCGTGGCATCCCGGCCGGCCAGGACTGCGCCTCCCCCTCCCGGCACAGCGCGTTCCACGACGTGGACTCGATGCTCGACTTCGTGGAGCTGCTCGCCACCGAGACCGGTCTGCCGGTCGGGATCAAGAGTGCTGTGGGCGAGATGAGCTTCTGGCGGGAGCTGGCCACGCTGATGGCGCGTGGTGATCGCGGAGTCGACTTCGTGACCATCGACGGAGGTGAGGGCGGCACCGGGGCGGCTCCCCTGATCTTCACCGACTCGGTGTCGCTGCCGTTCCGGATGGGCTTCTCCCGCGTCTACAGCACGTTCGCCGAGCAGGGTCTGACCGACCGCCTCACCTTCATCGGCTCCGGCAAGCTCGGCCTGCCCGAGAACGCCGCCGTCGCCTTCGCCCTGGGTGTCGACATGATCAACGTCGGCCGCGAGGCGATGCTGTCCATCGGCTGCATCCAGGCGCAGAAATGCCACACCGACAGGTGCCCCACCGGCATCGCCACCCAGGACCCGTGGCTGGTGCGCGGCGTCGACGCGCCCTCGAAGGCCACCCGGGCCGCCGTCTACCTGCGCACCCTGCGCAAGGAGCTGCTGAAGGTCTCGGGAGCCGTCGGCGTCGCCCACCCGGCACTCATCACCGCCGCCGACATCGAGATCATGAACGGCGACTACGAGGCCCGCACCCTGGCGAGCGTCTACGGCTACAAGGACGGCTGGGGAGAACTCGGCCCGGAGCTGGCCCAGGAGATCACCGCACTGGTCACCACCGAACCGAGCCCTCTCCCGAGGCCGGCCGGCTGACGCGGGACGCGTGGCGCGTGATGGGTGGCGCGTGACGCGTGGCCGGCGGCCGGTCGGGTGCCGGACAGTCCGTCAGACAGTCCCGCCGACAGACAGTCCGCCGGACAGTCTGTCGGCGGACTGCTAGGGGCGGGCGTAGGGCCGGGTCATGATCTCCATGTTGTGGCCGTCCGGGTCGTCGAAGTAGGCGCCGCGACCGCCGAACAGACGGTTGATCCGGCCGGGTTCGGTGTGCCGGGGGTCGGCGTAGTAGGTGACGCCGACCGCCTCCAAGCGGGCGATCATGGTGTCGAACTGTGCGTCGGGCACGAGGAAGGCGTAGTGCTGCGGCTGGATCGGCTCGTCGCGCTTCTCGTAGTAGTCGAGCGTCACGCCGTTGCCGAGGTCGACGGGCAGGAACGGCCCGAACGGGGCGCCGATCTCCAGGCCCAGGATCGCGGCGATGAATTCGGCGGACAGATGCCGGTCGCCGGCGTAGACGGCAGTGTGGTTCAGCTGGACTACGGCGGCGGCGGTCGGCGGCTCGGAACGGTGGGGGTGCTGCTGGTCATGGGACATCAGCGATGCGTCTCCAGTCTTGCGGTCTGCTGGAACGGGGCGCCGTGCGCGGGCGCCGGAAGCAAGGACGAGGAGAAGGGGCGGGGCTACACGAACCTGTTCAAGAACGGCAAGGCGGCCTACGTCTACGACGGCATGCCCGCCTACCTGACGACCGGCTCGGGCTACGTCGACGCGATGGCCGCCATCGACAAGACCTTCGACGTGCGCCCGATGGCACCGGTCGGCACCGACGCCGTCGCCTGGACCGACAACGCGTCGCTGCAGAACTGCTTCGTCACCAAGGCCGGCGCGGAGCGCGTCAAGGAGATCCTGCGCCTGGCCGACTTCGCCGCCTCGCCCTTCGGCTCGGTCGAGTACACGCTGATCAACTACGGCGTCGAGGGCACCGACTCAAGCGGGACGCCGACGGCACCCCCGTCCTCACCAAGCAGGGCACCCAGGACGTCACGGTGCCCTGGAGCAAACTGGCCTCGGCCACCCCCGCCTTCTTCAGCGCGACGCACCCCGACGCCGCCAGATACGTCCACGAGGCGTACACGAAGATCATCCCGCTCATGATCGAGGACCCGACCCTCAGTCACTCCTCGCCGACCTGGGACTCCAAGGGCCTCGGCAGCCTCTACACCATCCATCTGGACGGCCAGAAGGACATCCACCGGCAAGGACAAGCACGCCGACGGCTCCACGGTCTGGCACTTCGCCCTGCGCGAGCGGATGCCCACCGAACTGCTCGGCATCGCCGTCGTCAAGGGCACCTACCTGTACGGCACTTCACACACCGGTCTGCCCCTGCGTCACATCGTCCCGCAGGGCCAGGAGGACGCGTACGGTCCGGTCGTCGCCCGCACCCCGGACCATCTTGCCTGGCTGGAGGGCAAGTTCGGCCGGTACCCGTTCTCCGTGTACGGCATCCACATCTACGACGGGTACTCGGACGCCCTGGAGAACACGACGCTCACCCTGATGGGCACCAACTGGTTCAAGCCCAGCGCCGACGGCAACCCCACGTACGAGAACACGATGGTGCACGAGCTGACCCACCAGTGGTTCGGCGACAGCGTCACCCCGGACGACTGGCAGCAGGCCTGGCTCAACGAAGGCCCCGCCGTGTACTACGCCGCCCTCTACAACGAGGAACGCGGCTGGTCCGTCATGGCCGACAAGATGAAAGCCACCTACGCCAAGCTCGACGCGATCCGCGCGAGCGACGGCCCACCCGGACTCCCCAAGGCGCTCGGCGGCACGAACATCTACGACGGCGGCGCCCTCGTCCTGTACGCCCTTCGACTCCGGGCCGGACAGCGGCAGTTCGACCGGATCATGCGCCAGTGGCCGCACCGCTTCAAGGACCGCACCGTCACCAGCGAGGACTTCATCAAACACGCCGTCGACATGACGGGCGACGGCTCCCTCGACGCGTTCCTGCGGGACTGGCTGTTCGGTGCGAAGAACCCGCCGATGCCCGGACACCCCGACTGGACGACCGACACCTGAGGTTGAGCGAGCACCCCTCACGCCTTCCTTCGCGCTCCCGCCCCCTTCCCTCCTGCCCGCGCCCCACTCAGGAAAGGCCACCGCATGAGACCCGGCACCCGCACCGCCCGCACCGCCGCGGCCGCGTTCCTCTCCGCCGCGGCGTTCGCCCTCGCCCCGCTTCCCGCCGCCCACGCGGATCCGGCGCCGAGGACCCTGCACGCGGCACCGCACGGCGCCGGCGCCTCCTGCACCGTAGGACACCCCTGCTCCCTGGAGGGCGCGCGGGACGTCGCCCGTACCGTCACCGGCAGGGACGTCCGCGTCGAACTCGCCGACGGCACCTATGCGTTGACCGCACCCCTCACGCTCGGCAAGGACGACTCCGGAGTCACCTGGACCGCCGAACAGGAAGCCCACCCCGTGCTCTCCGGGGGGCGCACCCTCACCGGCTGGACCGTGAACGCCGACGGCACCTGGACCACGAAGGTGCCCGCGGGCATCACCCCGCGCCAGCTGTTCGTCGACGGCGAGCGCGCCGTCCGTGCCCGCGGCGAGTCCTGCGCCGCCTCCGTGTGCGACGCCACCAGGACCGGCATGACCGGCGCGGAGAAGACCGGCATCGCCGACTGGGCCCGGCCCACCGACGCCGAGGCCGTCATCAGCGTCCGCTGGCGCAACTACCACTGCCGGATCGACGCCGTCACCGGCGACGTGATGACCTTCGCCCAGCCCTGCTGGACCAACTCGGCCTCCGGGACCGACCGCACCGGACCCGCCTGGGACACCACCACCGTGGACTCGTCCCGCTACACCAAGGTCGCCTTCTTCGAGAACGCCCGCGAACTCCTCCACACACCCGGCGAGTTCGTCTGGGACTCGGCCGCGCGCACCGTCACCTACCTGCCCCGCGAGGGCGAGAACCCGCGCCGCTCCCACGCCGTCACCCCGGCCACCGAGGGCCTGCTCGTCCTCGACGGCGCCCATGACGTCCGTGTCTCCGGCATCGGCTTCGCCTGCTCCGCCTACCAGCAGCCGAACACGGACGAGGGCTACGCCGGCATGCAGGCCGGCCTCACCCTGACCGGCGCGACCGGCCCCGTCGACCACGCGGGCCGCTACTACACCAAGCCCGCCGCCGCCCTCACCGTCCGCGGCGGCCGTCATGTCACCGTCGACCACAGTGACTTCAGCCGGCTCGGCGGCGCCGGCGTGATCTTCGAGCAGGGCACCCAGGACTCCTCGCTCACCCGCAACCGCTTCACCGACCTGTCCTCCGGAGCCGCCTACATCGGCGACACCGAGCCCCTGCCCACCCCCGAACTCACCGGCGCCCGCAACACCGTCGCGTACAACACGATCCGCCGCACCGGCGTCGAGTACACCGACTCCGTCGGCATCTGGGCCGGCTACGAGGCCGGGACCGTCATCGACCACAACACCCTCGAAGAGCTGCCCTACTCCGGGATCTCCGTCGGCTGGGGCTGGAACCAGCCCGAGGCCCGCACCTCCGTCCTGCGCGACAACCGCATCACGGGCAACCGGATCACCGACGTCATGCAGGTCCGCCACGAGCAGCACGACGGCGCCGCCATCTACACCCAGGGCGCCCAGCCCGGCACCGTGATCTCCGGCAACTACGTCGACCGCAGCGCCTACGGCAACACCGAGCGCGACGGCAACGGTATCTACCTCGACGAACAGTCCAGCCACATCGCCGTCACCGAGAACGTCGTCACCCGCGTCGGCTACAAGTGGATCTCCAACTGGGCCGACTACGGCATCGACAACCACGCCACCGGCAACTGGACCGACACCGATGCCCCGGCCCTGTCCGGCACCGGCTCGACCATGACCGGCAACCACACCGGGCTCGACCGGCTCCCGGCCGAGGCCGTCGACGTCGCCGAGTCCGCAGGGGCGGACGGCCACGGACGGGTCCGCCGACTGCGGCCCGACCTGGCCCGCACCGCAACCGCCACCCAGTCCTCCACGGACGGCACCGCCACGGCCGGCAAGGCCACCGACGGCGACACCACCTCCGACACCCGCACCCTGTCCGAGGCGGGCGCCTGGTGGCAGGTCGACCTCGGCAGGTCCCGGCACGTCGGACAGGTCGAGATCTGGAACGACAGCTCCATGAGCACCGCCGACTTCGACGTACGCCTCGCCGCCTCGGCCGACTACCGCGATGCCACCACCGTCCGCGTCACCGGCAAGGCACTGCGCCCCACCGTCCTCGACACGGACACCGAGGCCCGCTACGTCCTCATCCGCCTCACCGGCACCGGACGCGTCGCCCTCTCCCACGTCCTCGTCCACCCGTAACGCGACGGGCGCCGAAGGGGTGCCAAGATCGTGGATCCGGCGACGGCCCTATCCTGGTGCCGGGTTGAGCGGCCAAAACCGGATGTCTCTCCCTGACCGCACACCGATTCGTGAACGGAACCGACACCGACCATGCCGATCCACCGGCTGAACCACGCCGTGCTGTTCGTCTCCGACCTGGCGCGCAGCACGGCCTTCTACTGCGACGTCCTCGGCTTCCGGGCGCTGCCCCAGGCGTTTCCCGGAGCCGCGTTCCTGCAGGCGGCGGGCTCCGCCAACGACCACGATCTGGGGCTGTTCCAGTCCCGGGACACGGCGCCCGGCGGCCACCGCCTCGGCGAGGTGGGGCTGTACCACCTGGCCTGGGAGGTCGACACCCTCTCCGAACTGCGCCGTGTCCGCGTCCGCCTCGCCGAGACCGGCGCCCTGACCGGGGCGAGCGATCACGCCTCCACCAAGGCGCTCTACGCGCGCGACCCGGACGGCATCGACTTCGAGGTGTGCTGGCTGGTCCCGGACGAGGCGGTCGTCGGGGAACTGACGGCCATGACCGCCCCCACCCGCCCCCTCGACCTCGACGCCGAGATCGCCAAGTACGGCGCGGACACCCCCGGCGGGCCCCGCACCGATCCGACGGTCTGGCAGCACCTGACCGGGCCGGCCTGAGCCCTCCCGGACGAGGCGGTCGCCGGCCGACCCGCCCGGGTCACCACCGCACGCGCCCGGCTTCCGCCCGAAGGACACTGTGGGGGACCGTTCGAGCGGCCCCGGTGAGGTCCCGATGGCGTATGGCCTGTCGCGTCGAAAGCTGAACCCGAAGGTCCCCCTCCTTCCAGGAGAAGGGGAGAAGCACCATCTGACCAGCCTGGAGGGCCTGGCCGCGCTGTCGCTGGACGCGCTCAGCTCGGTGGCGTACGGCCCCGAGGCGATCGTGCTGGCACTGGTCGTGGCGGGAACGGGCGCCCTGAGCGCCACGCTGCCCGTCACCCTCGCGATCGTCTTCCTGCTCGCGGTGCTCGTCGTGTCGTACGCCCAGGTCATCGCCGTTCACCCGGACGGCGGAGGTGCCTACGCCGTGGCCAAGGCGGACCTGGGCGGCGCCTCCAGCCTGCTGGCCGCGGCCAGCCTGGTCGTCGACTACGTCCTGACCGTCGCCGTCAGTCTCACGGCCGGCGCGGACGCGCTCGCCTCCGCCTTCCCGGCCCTCGCCCACGACAAGCTGCTGGTGTGCCTGGCGGGCCTGGCCCTGCTGACGGCGGTGAACCTGCGCGGCGTCGCCGACAGCGCCCGGGTGCTGATGCTGCCGACCGTCCTGTTCGTCGTGGCGATCGTCGGTGTCATCGTCGTCGGCCTGTTACGGACGCACCCGGCGGCCGTCGTCGGTACCGCGCAGCCCTTTCCCGCGCAGGAGACGCTCGGCCTGCTGCTGATCCTCAAGGCGTTCTCGTCCGGCTGCTCGGCCCTGACCGGCGTGGAGGCCATCGCCAACGCCGTTCCGACCTTCCGCAGCCCCCGGGTCAGGCACGCCCAGCGCACCGAGTTCATGCTCGGCGGACTGCTGGGGGTGATGCTCGTCGGCCTGGCCGTGCTGATCCGACGCGACCACGTGGCCCCGCGCGGGGACGTCACCGTCCTGGCCCAGCTCACCGCGGGCGCCTACGGCGACGGCTGGGCCTACTACGCCACCAACCTGATCGTCACCCTCGTCCTTCTCCTGGCCGCCAACACCAGTTTCGGCGGACTCCCGGTCCTGATGAGCCTGCTCGCCCGCGACCACCGCCTGCCCCACCTCTTCGCCCTGCGCGCCGAGCGGCCCGTCTACCGGTACGGCGTGGTGGCCCTCGCCCTGCTGGCGGCCCTCCTTCTCCTCGCCACCGACGCGGACACCCACCGGCTGATCCCGCTCTTCGCCATCGGCGTGTTCATCGGGTTCACCGTCAGCCAGGTCGGCCTCGTACGGCACTGGACCACCCGGAAGCCGGCGGGCTGGAAGCGGCATACGGCGATCAACGGGACGGGAGCGGTCCTCACCACCCTCGCCGCGCTGGTCCTGCTGCTGACGAAGTTCCTGGAGGGCGCCTGGGTGGTGGTGATCGCCATCCCCCTGATGATGCTGCTGTTCGCCCGCATCCAGCGCTACTACACCGAGGTCGGCAAAGAACTGGAGCTCGGCCGCGTGCCCGCGCCGCCCGACCGTCGTGCGGAGAGCCTGGTCATCGTCCCGCTCGGCGAGGTCAGCAAGCTCGCCCGGCACGCCATCAGCGCGGCGCTCGCCCTGGGCGACGAGGTGGTCGCGGTCGCCGTCGAGTCCGACGCGGACAGGACGCGGTCCTTGGAGCAGGCGTGGAGCCGCTGGAACCCGGGCGTCCGGCTCGACGTCATCGACAGCCCGCACCACTCCCTGGTCCAGCCGATCGTCGACTACATCCAGCGCGCCGCCCAGGACGGACGCCTGATCGCCGTCCTCATCCCCGAGGTCGAGCCCAGGCACCGGCGCTACGAGATCCTCCAGAACCAGCGCGGACTGCTGCTGGCCACCGTCCTGCGAGCGCGCACGGATGTGGTGGTGTGCATGCTGCCGTATCGGCTTCGGGTGTGAGTGAGCGCCTCACCGTGGCGCGGACGGCGCCGTGGTGAGGCTCGGGCCGGACTTGCGGGCCGGACTCGCGGCTCGGACTTGCGGCTCGGACTTGCGGGCCGGACGGCAACTGATCGCCGTGCGCGGCTTCATAACGTCGCGCCCCCGTACCGCCCCCGCTCTCTGCGGGCTCCTGCCCCGTCCGCGGTATCGCTAACGGCGGGGACACGGCCGCGATATCCGGCAGAAACAGGGCGTCCTTAATTTCTGTCGAACGACAGGAATCTCGCCGGGACATGCCACCGCGACAGGGGACCGCCATGACCGTGACCACCGATCCCACACCGCCCACACCACCCGCACCGCCACCCACCGGCACCGCGGACGACGGATCGCTCGCCTCCTTCGGCTACGACCAGGAACTGCGGCGGCAGATGGGGCGGTTCGCGTCCTTCGCCGCCGGGTTCTCCTTCATCTCCGTCCTGACCACGGTCTTCCAGTTCTTCTCCCTCGGCTACTCCTTCGGCGGCCCGCTGTTCCTGTGGACCTGGCCCGCCGTGCTCGTCGGGCAGCTGCTCGTCGCCGCCTGCTTCGCCGAACTCGCCGCCCGTTATCCGATCTCGGGAGCGATCTATCAGTGGTCGACCCGCCTGAGCAGCCCGGTCTTCGGCTGGTACACGGGCTGGATCATGGTGGTCGGCCAAGTGGTCGTGGTCGCCGCCGCGGCCCTCGCGCTGCAGGTCGTGCTGCCCGCGATCTGGTCCGGCTTCCAGCTCGTCGGCGGCGACCCGGCGCCCACGACGGCGACCGGGGCGGCCAACGCCGCCCTCCTCGCCCTCGTCCTGCTGGCGCTGACCACGGTCGTGAACGTCCTCGACAACCGCGTCATGTCGGTCGTCAACCGGGTCGGGGTCACCGCGGAGATCATCGGCGCGATCCTCATCGTCGTCCTGCTGTTCACCCATGTCGAACGCGGCGCCGGTGTGACGCTGAGGACAGGCGGCGAAGGCGGCCCGGTGTCGGCGCTGCTGGTCGGCTCGTTCACCGCCGCATACGTCCTCATCGGCTTCGACAGCGCGGGCGAGATGAGCGAGGAGACCCGCAGCCCGCGCCGCACCGCCCCGCGGACCATCCTCAGCGCCCTCGCCTCGGCAGGCGTCCTGGGAGGCCTGCTGCTACTCGGCGGTGTCCTCGCCGCGCCCAGTCTCTCCGACGGCCGCCTCGCCACCGAGGGACTGAGCTACGTCCTCACCAGCAGCCTCGGCGACGGCGTGGGCAAGGTACTCCTCGCCGACGTGGCCGTCGCCATCGCCGTGGCCACGCTCGCCATCCAGACCGCCGGTACCCGGATGCTGTTCTCGATGGCCCGCGACGGGATGCTGCCCTTCTCCGCGCGACTGGCGAAGGTCTCGCCGCGCACGGGTATGCCCTTTACCCCGGCCCTGGTGGTCGGTGTCCTCGCCGCGGTGCTCGCGCTGCTCAACCTGGCCTCCCCGGAAGCGTTCCTGGCCATCGGCACCACGTGCATCGCGATGCTCTACCTCGCGTACGCCGGAGTCACCGTGCCGATGCTGGTCCGGCGGCTGAGGGGGCAGTGGCCGACGACATCCGCCGGCGAGCACGACGAGCTGGGCAGGCCACTGTTCTCCCTCGGCCGCTGGGGTCTGCCGGTCAACGTGCTCGCGGTCGGCTACGGGGTGCTGATGACGGTCAATCTCGCCTGGCCGCGGGCCGAGGTGTACGACCCGGCGGGAGGCCACTGGTACTTCCAGTGGTTCACCGTCCTGTTCGTCGTCGCCACGATCGCCGTCGGTGCGCTCTATCGCCTGCGCGGAGGGGCGGCCTCGATGGCGAACGGCCGTGATCCCGGGGGCGCGGGTGAGGCCGAGCACGACGCCGAGCCCGAGGCCGAGGCCGTTCGAGCGTGAACGGTCAGCCGTCGGCAGGGCGAGGCGCCGAGCGTGTATGAGCCATGACTCACGCCTCATGCGTCACGAGTCAAGCCCATGAGCCGCGTCGGTATGAGCCGGCCCGGTCCGCGCCCGGAGGGCCCTTCGTCACCCCCGCGCCGCGAGGAGCTGCTGCCCCTCGCGGCGCAGCCGTGCCAGGCGGCGCTGTGGTACGCCCGCGATCCGTAGCGCCGCGTCGGCCGTCGCCTCCGCGAGGGCCTGCGCGGCCCGTGCCGGGTCGGCACGCCGGATGAGGATCACGCCTTCGGTCAGGCCGAACAGGAGGTCCGTACGGACGGCGAGGTCCTCCTCCCCGAACACCGCTCCCGGCTCCGTACCCGCCAGCAACTCACCGTAGGCGGCCTTGAGTTCGGACCGGACCTGACGGAACACGGCGAAACGCTCCGTCTGCACCTCGGGGAGCAGGTACAGGGCCCCCGGGTTGTGCGGGCCGCGGCACAGCAGTATGACGTCGGCGTGGCACAGGGCCCACAGCCGCGCCTCCGCGACCGCCTCGGTACGGGCCACCAGCTCGCGCGCGACCTCCAGCGAGGGGCGGACGGTCCCTTCGAGCAGGGCGGCCAGGATCGCTTCCTTGCCGTCGAAGTAGTGGTACAGGGACGCCTGGCGCAGACCGGCCCGCTCGGCGACCGCCCGGGTGGAGGTCGCGGTGTAGCCGCGCGTGGTGAACAGTTCGGCGGCGGCGGCCAGTACCTCTTCGCGCGGCTCCAGCCCGCTGGCGGGACGCTCCTGGGCGCGCGGGCGGCCGACTCTTCGGGTGGTTGGCGGGCTCACCCCATGATCCTCGCACAGGTCAAGGAGACAGACGCAGAGTCAGCCCGCGAGATCCCCAAGGACCGGACTCCTTGCGTGAGTTGCCGGTTACCGCCGCGAAACGAACGGGCAATGGTTCCGACTCGCCCGGACCCTAATTTCTGTCGTACGACAGAAATGCATCGAGCCGGAGGTCAAGCCGTGGCGACAGCCCCAGCGACAGCGTCAGTGACAGGGCCAGCGTCGGTGACAGGGCCAGCGACAGGCGCAGCGTCAGCGACAGCGTCGGCCCATGGTGCCCGCGACCATGCCCGCGCCCAGGAGGGCACGAAGTCCGCCACCATGCCCGTACTGCCCGCGAGCAGTTGGCCGGCACCCCCTCGGGGCATCGACGCCGAGGATCTCGTGTGGGCCGAGACCGTGGCGGGCGGCAACTACACCCACAAAATCCTCGCCCGCGGAACCGAGTTGAGGCTGACCGACCTCACCGGCGACGCGTGCGCGCACGTCCTGCTGTACAGCGCCGACCGCCCCTGGGAGCGGCTGAACGCGGCCGACACCGTCAAGGTGCTCTGGAACGCCTACCTCGGCCCGGGGCACCTGCTCCTGTCCGACCAGGGCCGGGTCCTCGCCTCCGTCACGCAGGCCACCTCCGGCCGGCACGACGCGCTCACCGGCACCTCCACCCTCGCGCGCAACACCGAGCGGTACGGCGCCGGGACTCCGGAGTCCTCCTCACCGGCCGGGCGCGAGCTGTTCAAGCTCGCCGCCCTCAAGAACGGCCTCGGCCCGCGGGACATCCCGCCGTCCGTCTCCTTCTTCCAGGGGGTACGGATCGCCGCGGACGGCACCACAGAGTTCACCGGCTCGGCGGGTGCCGGCGCGTCCGTCACGCTGCGCGCCGAACAACCCCTGACCGTCCTGCTCGCCAACGTCCCGCACCCGCTGGACCCGCGCCCCGCCTACACCTGCGGGCACCTGGAGGTCCTCGCGTACCGCGCCCGGCCGACCGGCCCCGCGGACGCGCTGTGGGACGCCACGCCCGAGGGCCGACGCGCCTTCCTGAACACCGTCGACCACCTCACCGCCAGGGGGATCGCATGACCACCACAACCGCCCGCACCGACCGCGTCGACCCCACGGTCCCCGCCCGCGTCGAGCCCGACCTCACCGCCCCCGCCCTCGCCGACCCCACCGTCCCCACCCGCTCGGGTCGCGTCGTCTCCGATCGCACCGTGCCCCCCCGCGCCGCCTGGTCCGCCGTCGTCCGCAAGGGCCAACTGCTCACCATCACCGACCTCCACGGCAACCAGGCCGTCGACTTCCTCGTCTACGACGCCCACGACACCTCCGTGCGCTACAGCGCCCCCGACACCATCCAGGCCCAGGGCGCCCTCTTCCTGACCACAGGCTCGGTGCTGCTGTCCAACGAGCACACCCCGCTGATGACCGTCGTCGCGGACACCTGCGGGCGGCACGACACCATCGGCGGCGCCTGCTCCAAGGAGTCCAACACCCTGCGCTACGGGCACCACACCTGGTCCCAGCACGCCTGCGTGGAGAACTTCCTCGCCGAGGGCGCCAAGCACGGCCTGGCCAAGCGCGACCTGGTCTCCAACATCAACTGGTACATGAACGTGCCGGTCGGTCCGGACGGCACCCTCGGCATCGTCGACGGCATCTCGGCACCGGGCCTGGAAGTCGTCCTGCGAGCCGAGACCGACGTCATCGCGCTGGTCTCCAACTGCCCGCAGATCAACAACCCCTGCAACGGATTCGACCCGACCGCCGTACGGATGACCATCACCGAGACGGACGAGAGCAGCTGAATCCCATGACGTTCGACACCCTGCTGGTCGCCAACCGCGGCGAGATCGCGTCGCGCATCATCCGTACCGCCCGGCGACTCGGCCTGCGCACCGTCGCGGTCTACTCCGACCCGGACCGCGGAGCCGCGCACGTCCGGCTGGCCGACGAGGCCGTACGGCTCGGGCCGGCACCCGCGAAGGACTCCTACCTCGACGCCGATCTGGTCCTGAAGGCCGCCAAGGACACCGGCGCGGGCGCCGTCCATCCCGGCTACGGCTTCCTGTCCGAGGACGCCGGCTTCGCCCGCCGCTGCGCCGACGCGGGCCTGGTCTTCGTCGGCCCCACCCCCGAACAGCTGGAGCTGTTCGGCGCCAAGCACACCGCTCGCGCCGCCGCGCAGGCGGCGGGTGTCCCGCTCGCCCCCGGCACCGGGCTGCTGCCCGACGTGGAGACAGCCGTCGCGGCGGCCGAGGAGATCGGCTACCCGGTGATGCTCAAGGCGACCGGAGGGGGCGGCGGCATCGGCATGCAGGCGTGCCACGGCGCCGCCGACCTCGCCGACGCCTGGGAGCGGGTGCAGCGCCTGGCCGCCGCCTCCTTCTCCTCGGCAGGCGTCTTCCTGGAACGGCTCGTCGAGCGCGCCCGCCACGTCGAGGTGCAGGTCTTCGGCGACGGCGAGGGCCGCGTCGTCACCTTCGGCGACCGCGACTGCTCGCTGCAGCGTCGCAACCAGAAGGTCCTGGAGGAAGCCCCGGCGCCCGGACTCCCGGACGCCGTGCGCCGGCAACTCGCGGACTCGGCACGGGACTTGTGCGCGTCCGTGCACTACCGCTCCGCCGGCACGGTCGAGTTCGTCTACGACGCCGACCGCGAGAGGGTCTACTTCCTTGAGGTCAACACCCGCCTCCAGGTCGAACACCCGGTCACCGAGGCGATCTACGGCGTCGACCTGGTCGAGTGGATGCTGCGCCTCGCGCAGGGGGAGACCGCGATCGTCACCGCGCCCCCCGCGCCGGAGGGCCACGCCGTCGAGGCGCGCGTCTACGCCGAGGACCCCTCCCACGGCCACCGCCCCAGCGCGGGCCTGCTGACCCGCGTCACCTTCCCCGAGGACATCCGTGTCGACACCTGGGTGGAGACCGGCACCGAGGTCACCACCTCCTACGATCCGATGCTCGCCAAGGTCATCGCGTACGGCACCGACCGTGCCGAGGCCCTCGACAGGCTGGACGCGGCGCTCGCCGCGACCCGCCTCGACGGCATCGAGACCAACCTCGGCCTGCTGCGCGCCGCGCTCGACGACACCGACGTGCGCGCCGCCGCCCACACCACCGCCTCGCTCGACACGATCAGCGACCCGACGCCGCGCATCGAGGTCGCCGCGCCGGGCACCCTGACCACCGTGCAGGACTGGCCCGGACGCACGGGCCACTGGCAGGTCGGCGTACCCCCGTGCGGGCCGATGGACGACCTGTCCTTCCGGCTCGGCAACACCGCGCTCGGCAACGCCGAAGGCGCGCCCGGCCTCGAATGCACCCTTCAGGGCCCCACCCTCCGCTTCACCCACCCGACGACGGTCTGCGTCACCGGCGCCCCCGCGCCGGTGACCATCGACGGCGCCGCCGTACCGCAGTGGGAGCCGGTCACAGTCGAGGCCGGGCAGACGCTCGCCGTCGGGGCACCCGACGAGTACGGCCTGCGCACCTACGTGCTGTTCGCGGGCGGCCTGGACGTACCGGAGTTCCTGGGCAGCGCGGCCACCTTCACCCTGGGCCGGTTCGGCGGGCACGGTGGCCGCGCCCTGCGCGCGGGCGACGTCCTGCACGGCGGCGAACGGCGTACAAAAACCTCCGCCGTCCCCCTCGACCGGCGCCCCGCGTTCGGCGGCACCTGGCTGATCGGCGCGGTCGAAGGCCCGCACGCCGCACCCGAGTTCTTCACCGACGACGACATCCACGACTTCTACGCCGCCGACTGGAAGGTGCACTTCAACTCGGCACGCACCGGTGTACGACTTATCGGACCCAAGCCGCGGTGGGCGCGCACCGACGGCGGAGAGGCGGGCCTGCACCCGTCCAACATCCACGACACGCCGTACTCCGTCGGCGCCGTCGACTACACCGGGGACATGCCCGTCCTCCTCGGCCCCGACGGGCCCTCGCTCGGTGGCTTCGTCTGCCCGGCGACGATCGTGACCGGACAGCGCTGGAAACTGGGCCAGCTCCGTCCCGGCGACACGGTCCGCTTCGTCCCGGTGACCACCGAGTCCGCCACCGTGCTGCGACGGAACCCCGCCGCGACCCCGCGCGCCGATCGCGAGTGCGTCGTGGACGGCGGCATCCTCGCCCGGCTGGAGGAGACCGGGACCCGCCCGTCGGTCACGTACCGGCGCAGCGGTGACGACAACCTCCTCATCGAGTACGGACCGATGCACCTCGACCTGGCGCTGCGCATGCGGATCCACGCGCTCGCGCAGGCGCTGGCCGGGCAGCGGCTCGACGGCATCGCCGACCTGACCCCGGGCATCCGCTCCCTCCAGGTCAAGACGGACCCCGACGTCCTGCCGCAGGGGAAGCTCCTGGAGATCGCGCTGCGGGTGGAGGAAGAACTCCCCGCCCCCGACGAGCTGGTGGTGCCCAGCCGGATCGTGCACCTGCCGCTGTCCTGGGACGACCCGGCGACCCGCGAGGCCATCGCCCGCTACATGGCGGGCGTGCGCGACGACGCCCCCTGGTGCCCCTGGAACATCGAGTTCATCCGCCGCGTCAACGGCCTGGAGACGGTCGACGACGTGTACCGCACCGTCTTCGACGCCGAATACCTGGTCATGGGCCTGGGCGACGTGTATCTGGGCGCGCCGGTCGCCACACCGCTCGACCCGCGGCACCGGCTGGTCACGACCAAGTACAACCCGGCCCGCACCTGGACCGCCGAGAACTCGGTCGGCATCGGCGGTGCGTACCTGTGCGTCTACGGCATGGAGGGCCCCGGCGGCTACCAGTTCGTCGGGCGCACCACCCAGGTGTGGTCGCCCTGGCAGCAGCGCGGTGCCTTCGAGCCGGGCAGGCCCTCGCTGCTGCGCTTCTTCGACCGGATCAAGTGGTACCCGGTCGAGGCGGACGAACTCCTCGAACTGCGCGCGGACATCACGTCCGGCCGGTTCGTCCCGAGGATCGAAGAGGGTTCCTTCTCCCTCGCCGAGTACCGCGGGTTCCTCGCCGAGAACGCCGAGGCGATCGACGCCTTCCGGGCCAGGCAGGGCGCAGCGTTCGGCGCGGAGCGCGACGCCTGGGAGGAAGCGGGCGAGTTCGCCCGAGCCGAGGTGGTGGCCCAGGCCGCCGCCCCGTCGGCCGGCGACGTCCCGGTCCCCGACGGCGGTCACCTGGTCGAGGCCGAGTTCACCGCCTCCGTCTGGCAGGTCAACGTCGAGGTCGGCGAGCGCGTGTCGGCCGGACAGCAGCTCCTCGCGCTCGAAGCGATGAAAATGGAGTCGCGGGTCCCGGCCCCCGCCGACGGCGTCGTCGTGAAGATCCTGACCAGACCGGGCAGCCAGGTCGAGGCGGGCACCGCGCTCGTCGTCCTCGCCCCTTTCGAGCCCGTGGAGGCAGCCGCATGATCACCGCGGTGGAACGCGTGCGGGCCGCCTACGCGCGCATCGCGCAGGTGGACCGTCCCGAGGTGTGGATCGGCCTGCGCCCGCAGGCCGAGACGGAGGCCGACGCCGCCGAGGTCGACGCGAAGGCCGCCGCCGGCGCGCGGCTGCCGCTCGCCGGGACCGTGCTCGCCGTCAAGGGCAACATCGACGTGGCCGGGCTCCCGACCACCGCCGGCTGCCCCGCCTACGCGTACGAACCGGACGCCGACGCCCCGGCCGTGGCCCGTCTGAAGGCGGCCGGCGCGGTGGTCCTCGGCACCACGAACCTCGACCAGTTCGCGACCGGACTGGTCGGCACCCGCAGCCCCTACGGGGCGGTCCGGGGCGCCGTCGACCCGGAACGCGTGTCCGGCGGCTCCTCGTCCGGCTCGGCGGTCTGCGTCGCCCTCGGCATCGCGGACATCGCGCTCGGCACGGACACCGCGGGCTCGGGCCGGGTCCCGGCGGCCTTCAACGGCATCGTCGGCCTCAAGCCGACCATCGGTCTGGTCCCGACCGAAGGCGTCGTCCCGGCCTGCGCCTCGCTCGACTGCGTGACGGTGTTCGCCCGTACGCTCCCCGAGGCCGAGCGGGCACTGTCCCTCATGGCCGCACCGTCCGGGCGCGCCCTGCCGGCGCAGGCGGTCCGCCGCCCCGGCCCGTGGCGGATCGCCGTTCCGGAGCACGGGCAGCTCGGCGAGCTGGACCCGGGCTGGGCCGAGGCGTTCGACGCGGCGGCCGAACAGCTCGCCGACGGGGGCGCCGAACTGCTGCCCGTCGATCTCACGCCGTTCACCGAGGCGGCGGCGATGCTGTACGAGGGCGCGTTCGTCGCCGAGCGCTACACCGCCGTCGGCGCCTTCGTCGACGCGCACACCGGCTCGCCGGACCTCGACCCGACCGTGGCCGGGATCATCTCCCGGGCCGGGACCATCCCGGCTCACCGGCTCTACGCCGACCAGGAGAAGCTGGCGTCGCTCCACGCCCGTGCCATGGCCTGCCTGGGCGACGCGGACGCACTGCTGCTGCCGACGACACCCGGCCACCCCACCATCGCCGAGGTCACGGCCGACCCGCTGGGCGCCAACGCGCGGCTCGGCCGTTTCACCAACTCGACGAACCTCTTCGACCTGGCGGCCGTGGCCGTCCCCGCGGGCGACGTGGCCGGGCTGCCGTTCGGCGTCATGCTGATCGGCCCGGCCTTCACGGACGAGCGGCTCGCACGCATCGCCGGGCTCCTCACCACCCCGCCCCTGCGCCTCGCCGTGATCGGCGCCCACCTGTCCGGACAGCCCCTGAACGCAGAACTGCTCGCCGCGGGCGGACGGCTGGTGCGTACGACCACGACCGCGCCCGCCTACCGGCTGTACGCGCTGGACACCCTGCCGCCGAAGCCGGGCCTTGTCCGGGTCGGCGAAGGCGGCGCCGCCGTCGAGGCGGAGGTGTGGCAACTGCCCGCCGAGGGACTGGGCGCCCTCCTCGCCGCACTGCCCCGCCCGATGGCGCTCGGAAGCGTCGAACTCGCCGACGGAACCTCCGTGCCCGGCTTCCTCTGCGAGCCCCAGGCCGTCGAGGGCGCCCGGGAGATCACCTCGTACGGCGGCTGGCGCGCATACCTGGGTTCATGATCCCGCGGCAACCGTGGCCGCAGAAGGCCACGGTTGCCGCAGGGGGGCACGAACAATCCACAACTTCGGGGAAGCGCTGAGCGTCCCCGTCCGTGGTGCCGACTACACGGCGGCCGGCAGCACATGGGCGCCGGTCTTGTCCGTGCTCAGGCACAGCGAGCACACGACCGCGTCGTGGGCGACACAGGCGGTCACGTCCGGGCGTTCGTACGACTGGCGGCACACGTGGCAGTCGAAGGTGACCGCGCTCGGGTTGCCGTCCGCGTCCAGCAGGGGCTCGTCGATACCGTCGTCGGTGCGGCGCAGGTAGTACCTGCCCTTCGTGGCGACGGCCGTCAGCGGGGTGAGGACGAAGGCGATGGCGGCGGCGGCCACGGGGGAGTACGGCTGCAGAGTGTCGCCCAGTAGGTGGAAGTACATGGCGATCGACAGGCCCGAGGCGGCGACGAAGGCCACGACACCGACCGGGTTGACGGCGTACAGCATGCCCCGGCGGAACTCCGGCTGGAGCGGGGACAGTTTCAGCAGGTACTTGTTGACGCCGATGTCGGTGGCGACGGTGACCACCCAGGCGATCGCGCAGTTCGAGTAGAAGCCGAGGATGCTGTTGAGGAAGCTGAACATGTCGGCTTCCATCAGGGCCAGCGCGAAACCGAGGTTGACGAGGACGAAGACCATACGGCCGGGGTAGTGCCGGGTGACCCGGGTGAAGGAGTTCGTCCAGGCCAGCGAACCGGAATACGCGTTCGTCACGTTGATCTTGATCTGGCTGATGACCACCAGGGCCACGGCCAGCGGGATCACCAGCCAGGACGGCATCATCGCGTCGAAGGCGCCGCGGAACTGCTGGATCGGCTCCGTCGCTGCGGCCGGGCCGACCTTCGCGAGGATGTAGACGGCGAGGAACACGCCGATACCCTGCTTGAGCGCACCCAGCACCACCCAGCCGGGGCCGGCCATGACCACGGCGGTCCACCATGTGCGCCTGTTCTTCGCGGTCTTGGGCGGCATGAACCGGAGGTAGTCGATCTGCTCGCCGATCTGCGCGATCAACGACAGACACACGCCCGCCCCGAGCAGCACCGGAGCGGTGCCGATGCCGCCGTCGCCGTCCGTGCCGGCGTAGGAGAGGAAGCGGTCGACCGTGCCGGGGTCGGTGGCGATCAGGTAGACCAGCGGGCCGACCATCAGCAGCAGCCAGACGGGGGTGGTCCACACCTGGAGCTTGCTGAGCGCCTTCATGCCGTAGATCACCAGCGGGATGACCATGAGGGTGGAGACCAAGTAGCCCAGCCACAGCGGCAGTCCGAGGCCGAGTCTGAGCCCCTGGGCCATGATCGAGCCTTCGAGGGCGAAGAAGATGAAGGTGAAGCTGGCGAAGATGATGCTGGTGAGCACCGAGCCGTAGTAACCGAACCCGGAACCGCGGGTGATCAGGTCGAGGTCGATGTTGTAGCGGGCGCCGTAGTAGGCGAGGGGGAAGCCGGTGACGAAGATGACGACGGCGGCCACGGCGATGGCCACGAGCGCGTTGCCGGTGCCGTGCGCCAGGCCGATGCCGGCGCCGATGGAGAAGTCGGCCATGTAGGCGATGCCGCCGAGCGCGGTGGTCGCCACGACCATCGGGGTCCAGCGGCGGTAACTGCGGGGAGCGAAACGGAGGGTGTAGTCCTCCAACGTCTCCTTGACCGCCTGGTCGCCGGCGATTTCCGTGTCCGACGCCTGTGGCCGTGACTGGGTGGTACTCATGCCTGCGCCTCCCGATGACGCTGGTGCGGGTGCCTCGATGAAGGGACGTACCCCGCTTGGCGTCATCGGCAGGACGGGGGAGCCGACGGCCCGTCACGCACCGCGAACAGCCGTCCGCACGGCTCGGATCCCTTGGCCAGTCACGCTAGGTAGCCGTTGTTAACGTCCCTTCCCGCCGTCGTGAACGCGAGGTTTCCGAGAACTCACCTGCTGCGTTACGGCCGTTGCCCGGCCCGGGTGTGAAACCGCCCCCGGTCGCACACCGGGCGTGCGGACGGGCTCCACCGGTCTCTGCCAAAATGGTGTCCATGGCGGAGGAGGAGTCCATACCAGGCAGGGGCGACCGCCACGACCGGCGCCGGGACGTGATCGCCGCGATCGTCACGTGCGTGGCGATCGGAGCCGCGGTCGTGCACATGGTCGCTCCCGGCCTCAAGATCGACGCGGTCACCGCGGTGTTCCTCGCGGTGGCCGTGGTGCCGTGGCTGGGTTCCCTGTTCGACAGCATCGAGCTGCCCGGAGGGACGAAGCTGCAGTACAAGCAGCTCGTCGACCGCATCGAGGCGGCCGAGGAACGCACCGCACAAGCAGGCTCCGCGGCCGACGACGCGTCACGCACCGCCCGTCTCGCCTTCGTGTCCACCGGCGGGCCGGACGACGAGGGGACCGCCGGCTCCACCGCGAGCGAAACCGTCGCGCAACTGGCCGCCGAGTACACCCAGGCACGCGACGACATGGAGAGCGGCCCCGAGCGCACCAGCCTCATGGAACAGATCTTCGCGGACCTGGTGACCTTCACCCGACGTGACCGGGACTTCGACGTCGAAGGCTCACTCACGTCCGGCGACCCGGGCACCCGGCTCGCCGCCTACGCGCGCCTGTACGCGCGCCCCGAGGACGACCACCTCGACACACTGCTGGAGACCGTCCTCGGAGACGAGCCGCTCGCCTTCAGCCAGTACTGGGGCTTGCAGGCGATCGACGCCGTCGTGGACGCGGAGGGCGCGGGCAGGATGCGGCTGGAGGACATCGACGCACTGGAGGCCTGCCTGCCCCGCCTTCCCCGTGACAGCGACCGCATCGGCGTTCTAAGGCGCCTGCTCGCCAAGATCAGGGCCCGTGGGCGCTGAAGCCACGGCTCCCGGACGGCCCGGCAGCGCCACGCCCACGTAGTTGTGGGCGAGTTCCGCCGCCGCGTGCGGGGAGGACGCGATGCGGGCCAGCTGGGAGAGCTGCAGCCGGGTCTCGAACGGGGACTGGTCCGGGGCGGCGTGGAGGGTGGTGGTCATGAAGTACGAGAAGTGCTCGGCCCTCCAGATCCGTTCCAGGCAGGTGTCGGAGTAGTCGTCCAGCAACCGCGTCGAGCCGCTCTCGTGGAGATGGACGAAGGCCTTGGCGAGGAGGGCGACGTCCGTCGCGGCGAGGTTGAGGCCCTTGGCGCCGGTCGGGGGGACGATGTGCGCCGCGTCACCGGCCAGGAGGACGCGTTCGTGGCGCATCGGCTCGGTGACGTGGCTGCGCATCGGCAGCACGGACTTCGCGGTGACCGGGCCCCGGGCCAGCTTCCAGCCGGGAGCCTGACGGGTCGCCAGGCGGGCGTCCAGCTCGTCCCAGATCCGGTCGTCGGGCCAGTCGGCGACGTCGGTGCCGTTCGGCACCTGGAGGTAGAGGCGGGAGACGCTCGCCGAGCGCATCGAGGCGAGGGCGAAGCCGCGCGCGGAGTGGGCGTAGATCAGCTCGTCGTACACGGGCGGCGCTTCGGCCAGGATGCCGAGCCAGGAGTACGGGTACGTGCGCTCGTAACTACGCCTCAGGTCCTCGGGTATCGCGTTCCTGGTGACGCCGTGGAAGCCGTCGCAGCCGACGACCCAGTCGCACCGCAGCGTGTGCTCCGCGCCTTCGTGGACGTAGCGGACCGCCACTTCGTCCGCTGACTGCTCGACCGCCCGTACCTCGGCCTCGAACAGGAGCGGGCCGCCCTCGGCGAGCTGAAGGGCGATCAGGTCCTTCACCACCTCGGTCTGCGCGTAGACCATGACGCTCCGCCCGTCCGCCAGGCCGGGGAAGTCGATGCGGTGCGCGCGCCCGTCGAAGCGCAGTTCGATGCCGTGGTGGACGATGCCTTCCTGGTCCATGCGCTCTCCGGCACCGGCGGCGCGCAGCGCGTCGACGGTGGTCTGTTCCAGGATCCCGGCCCGCTGGCGCTGTTCGACGTAGGCGCGGTCGCGCGCTTCCAGGACGACGGAGTCGATGCCCGCCCGGTGGAGCAGACGGGCGAGCAGCAGGCCCGCCGGGCCCGCGCCGACGATGCCGACGGTGGTGTGCATCAGTGGTCGTCCTTCTCTTCGTCGAGAACCTTGTTGGCGACGGCGAAGGCCGCGTTCGCGGCCGGTACTCCGCAGTAGACGGCGCTCTGCAGCAGGACCTCGCCGATCTCGTCCGCGGTGAGGCCGATCCGGAGGGCGGCGCGCACGTGCATGGCCAGCTCCTCGTGGTGGCCGCCCGCCACCAGTGCGGTCAGCGTGATACAGCTGCGGGTTCGGCGGTCCAGCCCCGGGCGGCTCCAGATCTCGCCCCACGCATAGCGGGTGATGAAGTCCTGGAAGGGCCTGCTGAGCCTGGTCGTCCGCTGGACGGCCCGGTCCACATGGGCGTCACCGAGGACCGCGCGGCGCACGGCCATGCCGTCGGCATGGCGGCCGGCGTCGTCGCTCGCCGTCGCGGCGAAGTGGCCCTGGAGCGCGGTGAGAACGGCACGCGGCTGCTCCACCGGAGCCAGGTGGCCGGCGGAGGGGATCTCGACCAGGCCCGCCCCGGGGATGCCGTCCGCGAGTGCGCGGGCGTGCTCGGGCGGGGTGGCGGTGTCGGCGCGGCCCGCGACGACGAGTGGCGCGGCGGTGATCCGGTCCAGGCGGTCGCGGAGGTCGAAGGCGGCGAGCGCCTCGCAGCAGGCGGCGTACGCGTCCGGGTCGGCGGCACGCTGGTCCGCGACGAGCGCGGTGGCCGCGCTGCCGGTGAATCCCGGGGTGAACCAGCGATCCCGGGCCGTCGCGGCCAGCGCGGCGGTGCCCTCCGAGCGGACCAGCGCGGCGCGGTCCAGCCAGGCCTGCGGCTCGCCGAAGCGGGCGGACGAGCACACCAGCGCCAGCGCGCCGATCCGCTCGGCGTGATGGACCGCCAAGTGGGCGCCGACGGCGCCGCCGAGGGAGATGCCCGCGTAGGCGAATCGGTCCAGCCCGAGGTGATCTGCGAGGTCCAGGACCAGGCGGCCCAGGTCGGCCACGGTGCAGCCGGGGCCGATCAGGTCGGCCCGCGAGCCGCCGTGGCCCGGCAGGTCCCAGCGGACCACCTGGAACTGCCGTGCCAGCGCGGGTACATGGGCGTCCCAGACGGCGAGGGAGGTGCCGAGCGAGGGGCCGAGGAGCAACGCGGGCGCGTCGGCCGGGCCGTCGAGGGTGAAGTGCGGGAGGTCGGTCATGGGGTGTTCCTTGACGGCGGATTGGGGGTGCGTGCGAGGGCGCGGTCGACGAGCGCGGCTGCGGCTCCCAGGTAGTCGGTGGGGTCGAGAAGGCTGCTCAGCCGGTGCGGGGCGAGGCGGCCGGCAAGGGCGGGATCGGCGGCGGGTTCGGCGGGTTCGGCGGGTTTGGTGGGTTTGGTGGATTCGGAGGGTCCGGAGGGTTCGGAGGGTCTGGCGGGTTCGGTGACTTCGCTGAGTTCGGCGGAGAGGGCGTCGTCGAGGCTCAGGCTCTCGGCAGAGGCGCGGTGGGCGGCGCGGGTCAGCAGGTGCTTGGCCTCCTGGCGGCCGAGGACCTCGCCGAGTTCGGCCACGAGTCGCTCGCTGACGATCAGGCCCCGGGTGAGGTGGAGGTTGTCGAGCATGCGGTCCGGGAACACGCGCACGGTCTCGGTGAGTTCCGCCGCGGCACGGGCGGCGCCGCCGGTCAGGCGGAGCAGCGCGCGCAGCGGCTGCCACTCGGCGTGCCAGGCACCGGCCGGGCGCTCGTCCTCCGCGACGAGGGAACCGAGCAGCGTGGCCGCGAGCGCGGGAGCCTGGCGCGCGGCGGCGGCCACGAGGGTGGCCCGGACCGGATTGGCCTTGTGCGGCATCGTGGAGGAGCCGCCGCCCGCGCCTTCGGCCAGCTCACCGATCTCGGTCCGGGACAGGAGAAGAACGTCGGCGGCGAGTTTGCCGAGGGCGCAGGCGGTGAAGGCGAGGGCGTTGGCGAGGTCGGCGACGGGGGTGCGGAGGGTGTGCCAGGGGAGGTCGGGGGAGGGGAGGCCGAGTTCGGCGGCGTACGCGGTGAGGAGGTGGAGCGCGGGGGCCGTGTCCGGCCGCTCTCGCAGCTCCTCGCGCCCCTCGTGTTCCGTGCGCTCCTCGCGCGCCTCGTGTTCCTTCTGCTCCCCTTGCTCCTTGCGCTCTCGGAGTTCCTTGCGCTTCCCGTGTTCCCGGGATGGGAGCGGGCTGAGCGCGGCGAGTGTGCCGGCGGCGCCGCCCAGTTGAGCCGGGAGGCGTACCGCGGAGAGGCGGTCCGCCGCGTCGAGGGTGAGGCTGCGCCAGCCCGCGGCCTTGAGGCCGAAGGTGGTGGGGACGGCGTGCTGGGTCAGGGTGCGGCCGGGCATCGGGGTGTCGCGGTGGTCGCGGGCCAGAGCGGCGAGGGCGTCGGCGGCGCGGTGCAGGTCGGTGAGGATCAGTGGGACGGCGCGTGTGGCCATGAGCACCATGGCCGTGTCCATGATGTCCTGGCTGGTCGCGCCCCGGTGCACGAACGGCGCGGCCTCGGCGGGGACGGCGGAGGTCAGATCGGAGACGAGTGGGATCACGGGATTGCCACCCGCGCGGGCGCGCGTCGCGAGGTCGCGCAGGTCGAAGCGTTCGGCGCGGGCCGCGGCCGTCACCGCCTCGGCCGCCGCGGGCGGCGCCTGGCCGACGGCGGCTTGGGCCCGGGTGAGCGCGGCTTCCGCGTCGAGCATGGCCTGCAGGACCGCGACGTCGCCGGTGGCCGTCTCCACCGGGGTGCCGACTCGACCGGGCGTGAGCAGACCGGCATCGGCCCACGCGGGAGGAGACTCAGCGGAAGTCAAGGAAGACCGTCTCCTTCTCGCCCTGCAGGTGGATGTCGAAGCGGTACGCCCGCGCGGACGTCTCGGCGGCGACGAGCGTGGCGCGGCGCCGCGCGGGGAGCGAGGCGAGCAGAGGGTCGGCGTCCAGGTCCGAAGCCGGGTTCGGGTTCGGGTCCGGGTCCGGGTCGGGAAGGTAGACGCGGGTGAACAGGTGGTGCAGCAGCCCGCGGGCGAAGACGCAGACGGAGAGGTAGGGCACGCCGCCCGGCCGCAGGGTGTGCACGGTCCAGGAGCCGTCGGCGTCGGTGGCGACGCGGGCGAAGCCGGTGAAGGTGTGACCGTCGCGGCCGGCGAAGCCCCCGGTGGTCTGGTCACGGCGCAGCGAGCCCGGTGCGCCGCGGCGGTCGCCGTCCGGTGCGGGCTGCCAGAACTCGATCAGCGCGTCGGGGACCGGTTCGCCCGCGCCGTCCAGGACGCGGCCGTGCACGACGACGGCGTCGGGGTGTCCGGCGGGGACCGTCGCTCCGCCGTCGGGGAAGGGCAACGCGTAGCCGTAGAAGGGGCCGACGGTCTGCGAAGGCGTGGGGAGCATCAGCGTCCCTCCTCGATCCAGGTGGCGGCGGGGCCGTCCAGGACGATGTCCCAGCGGTAGCCGAGCGACCACTCCGGGACGGACAGGTCGTGGTCGTAGGCGGCCACGAGCCGGGCGCGGGCCGCGTCGTCGGTGACGGACTGCAGGATGGGGTCGTAGGCGAAGAGCGGATCGCCGGGGAAGTACATCTGCGTCACCAGGCGCTGCGCGAAGGCGGTGCCGAAGAGCGAGAAGTGGATGTGGGCGGGGCGCCATGCGTTGGTGTGGTTCCGCCACGGGTAGGCGCCCGGCTTGACGGTGGTGAAGCCGTAGCGGCCCTGGTCGTCGGTGAGGCAGCGGCCGACGCCGGTGAAGTTGGGGTCGAGCGGGGCGGGGTGCTGGTCGCGCTGGTGGGCGTAGCGGCCCGAGGCGTTGGCCTGCCAGACCTCGACGAGCTGGCCGCGCACGGGGCGGCCGTCGCGGTCGAGGACGCGTCCGGTGACCGTGATGCGCTCACCGAGGGGCTCGCCGTGGTGCTGGCGGGTCAGGTCGGCGTCCTGCGCGGTGATGTCGGTGACGCCGAAGACGGGGCCGGACAACTCGACCGCGTCCGGGTCCTTGAGGGAGACGAGCGGCTGCCGCGGGTGACGCAGGACGCTGCTGCGGTAGGGCGGGTAGTGGCGGTCCGGGTGATGGCGGACCTCGCCGGCGCTCGCGGCCTCGGCGTAGGCGGCGGCCTGCGCGGCGATCTCGGCGGAGATCTCCTGCTGGGTGGGCGACATGGATGACATAGATGACATGGGTGACATGAGGCCGGGCTGCCTTTCCGGCCGGGTGGGCGACATGAGGGGACTACCTTTCCAGGACGAGGGCGAGGCCCTGGCCGACGCCGACGCAGAGCGTCGCCACTCCGACGCCGCTGCCGGCCGCCGCGAGCTGGTGGGCGACGGTTCCGGCGAGGCGGGCGCCGGAGGCGCCGAGGGGATGGCCCAGGGCGATGGCACCGCCGCGCGGGTTGAGGACGGCCGGGTCGATCTCGGGCCATTCGGCGAGGCAGCCGAGCACCTGGGCGGCGAAGGCCTCGTTGAGCTCCAGCGTGGTGAGGTCGGCGAAGCCCCGGCCGGCCTTGGCGAGGGCGCGGGTGACGGCCTCGACCGGGCCGAGGCCGAAGTGGTGCGGCTCGATGCCGGTGACGGCGCTCGCGCTGACGCGGGCGAGCGGTTCGCGGCCCAGGCGCGCCAGTCCCGCCTCGTCGCACAGCAGCAGCGCGGCGGCGCCGTCGTTGAGCGGGGAGGAGTTCGCCGCGGTGACGGTGCCGCCGACGGCGCGGAAGGAGGGCTTCAGCTGGGCCATCTTCTCGAGGGACGCGTCGGGGCGTACGCACTCGTCCCGGTCGACGGCGACCGTCCCGCCCTTGCGCCGCGGCACGGCGACGGGCACGGTCTCGGCGTCGAAGAGGCCGTCCGCCCAGGCCCGCGCCGCCTTGCGGTGACTGGCGAGCGCGTAGGCGTCCTGCTGCTCACGGGTGATGCCGTGCTTCTCGGCGACGAGTTCGGCGGATTCGCCCAGCGGCACGGTCCACCGCGGCTCCATGCGGGGGTTGACCATGCGCCAGCCCAGAGTGGAGGAGTACAGCTCGGCGTGCCCGGCCGGGAAGGCGCTCCCGGACTTGGGCAGCACGTAGGGCGCGCGGGACATGGACTCGACGCCGCCGGCGACGGCGATCGACGCGTCACCGAGGGCGATGGCTCGTCCGGCCTGGATCACGGCCTCAAGGCCGGAAGCGCACAGCCGGTTGACGGTGACACCGGGCACGGTGACGGGCAGCCCGGCCAGGAGCGCGGCCATGCGGGCGACATCACGGTTCTCCTCGCCCGCGCCGTTGGCGTTGCCCATGTAGACGTCGTCGATCAGCGCCGGATCCAGCTGCGGGGTACGGGCGAGCAGTTCCCGGAGCACGTGCGCGGCCAGGTCGTCGGGGCGCACGGGGGCGAGCGCGCCGCCGTAACGGCCGACGGGGGTCCGTACGGCGTCGACGATGTACACGGCCCGGGTCATCGCGCCGCCCCGATGCGCACGTGCACGGCCGCGGCGGTGCGGTTCGTGATGTCGTCCGGCGTGATCCCGGGCGCGGTCTCGACGAGGACCAGACCGTCGTCGGTGACGTCGAGGACGCCGAGGTCGGTGATGACGCGGTTCACGCAGCGCCTGCCGGTGAGCGGGAGCGTGCACTCCTCGACGAGCTTCGGGGAACCGTCCTTGGCGGTGTGCTCCATCAGCACGATCACCGTGCGGGCGCCGTGCACGAGGTCCATCGCACCGCCCATACCCTTGATCATCTTTCCGGGGATCATCCAGTTGGCCAGGTCGCCGCGGGCGGAGACCTGCATGGCGCCGAGGACGGCGGCGTCGATGTGGCCGCCACGGATCATGCCGAACGACAGGGCGGAGTCGAAGAAGGACGCGCCCGGCAGCGTGGTGACGGTCTCCTTGCCCGCGTTGATCAGGTCGGGGTCGACCTCGTCCTCGGTCGGATAGGGGCCGACACCGAGCAGCCCGTTCTCCGACTGGAGCACCACGTCCACGCCCTCGGGCAGGAAGCTGGGCACCAGCGTGGGCAGGCCGATGCCGAGGTTGACATAGGTGCCGTCGGTCAGCTCGCGGGCGGCGCGGGCCGCCATCTCGTTCCTGGTCCAGCTCATCGGCTGCGCACCGTCCTCTGCTCGATGCCCTTGTCGGCGGCCTGGTGCGGCGTCAGTTCGAGGACGCGCTGCACGAAGACGCCGGGCACGTGGATCTCGTCCGGGTCCAGCTCGCCCGGTTCGACCAGCTCCTCGACCTCGGCGAGGGTGGTGCGGCCGGCCATCGCGGCAAGGGGGTTGAAGTTGCGGGCGGCCTTGTGGAACACGAGGTTGCCGTGCCGGTCGCCGCGTGCCGCGCGGACGAGGGCGAAGTCGGTGGTGATGCCTCGCTCCATCACGTACTCGCGGCCGTCGAAGACACGCACCTCCTTGGCCGGGGAGGTGAGCGCGACGGAGCCGTCCGCGGCGTAGCGCCAGGGCAGGCCGCCGTCGGCGACCTGGGTGCCCACGCCCGCCGGTGTGAAGAAGGCCGGGATGCCGCAGCCGCCCGCCCGAAGCCGCTCGGCCAGCGTTCCCTGCGGCACGAGCTCCAGCTCCAGCTCACCGGAGAGGTAGCGGCGGGCGAACTCCTTGTTGGCGCCGACGTAGGACCCGGTGACGCGGACGATGCGGCCGGCCGCGAGCAGGACGCCGAGCCCGCCGCCGTCCACGCCGCAGTTGTTGGACACCACGGTCAGTTCGTCGGATCCGTGCCGGTACAGCGCGTCGATCAGCACGTTCGGCACGCCGCTCAGCCCGAAGCCCCCGACGGCCAGGGAGGAACCGCGGCCGATGCCGGCCACCGCCTCCTCGGCCGAGGGCACCACCTTGTCCATCACCCACCTCCCGCTCGACCAGGGCTGTTCGCCTAGTGAACTTTCCTTCATAATCTGTGCCGCGGAGAGTGTGCGCCCGACCGGCACGCCTGTCAACGATCCCGACCGGCACGCCTGTGAACGATCCCGACCGGCACGCCTGTGAACGATCCCGACCGGCACGCCTGTGAACGATCCCGACCGGGGCGAGATGGTCGCGGTCGGTACCGTCTTGCTGCGAGGTCACAGGTGTCAGGCGATCGAAGGAGGCACGTTGCAGGGGACCAACGCGGCCGTCGGCCCGCTGGAACGCGGGCTCGGGGTACTGCGGGCGCTCGCGCGGGCGCCGGGCGGCCGGCTGCGCCGCAGCGACCTGGTGAGGCTCACCGGCCTCGCCCGCTCACCCGTCGACCGGATCGCCACCACACTCGCCCGCCTCGGACACCTGCGCGAGGAGGGCGACCGCGATCTCGTCGTCGCGCCGCGCCTGCTGGAACTCGGCCTCGCCTACCTGCACGCCTGCCGCATCCCCGAAACGCTGGGTCCGCTCGCGGCGCGGCTCGCCGACGAACTGGACGAGTCCGTCTCGCTCGCCGTCCCGGACGGGGACGCGGCGCGCTTCGTGGTGCAGACACCGCGCCGCCGTGCCCTGTCGGTCACCTTCCGCGTCGGCGACGCCCTCCCCGCCGAACTGTGCGCGCCTGGCGCGCTCTTCGCCGGCGACTGGGACGAGGGACGGTTCGCCCACTGGAGGCAACGGCTCCAGGACGACCCCGCCGACAGCGCCTTTCCCGCGCTGCCGCCCCTGTCCGGGCGGACGCGGCCGAGCGACGCGGACTTCCGGGCGCGTGCCGCACGGGCGCGCGAGGACGGCTGGAGCGTCGACGACCAGCTCGTCGAACCCGGTCTGATCGCTGTCGCCGTACCGGTCCGGGACGCGGACGGGCGGACGGTCGCCGCGCTCAGCGTGGCCAGCCACACCAGCCGCCACAGCGCCGAATCGCTGCGCGAGCACACGCTCGAACCCCTGCGCCGTACGGCCGGACAGATGCGCGCGGCCCTCGCCGAACCACCGGCACCACCGGCCGTGCCCGCGCCGGACCGGGACGCCTCCCGCGACCCCAAGGAGGAACTGGGCCCCGAGTACCTGCAGTCGCTCGCCCGCGGCCTCGCCGTGCTCACCGCGCTCGCCGCTCCCGGCGGCATGACCCTGACCGAGGTCGCCGAAGCCACCGCACTCCCACGGGCGACGGCCCGCCGCTCGCTCCTGACGCTCCAGCAGCTCGGCTACGTCGCGGCGGACGGCAACCGCTTCACCCCGCTCCCGCGCGTACTCGACCTCGGCTACGCCACCCTCTCGTCGCTGACCCTGCCGGAAGTGGCGCAGCCCCACCTGGTCGACCTCGTCCTCCAGGTCCACGAATCCGCCTCCGTCGCGGTCCTCGACGGGGGCGACATCCGGTACGTCGCCAGGGTCGCGGCCAGCCGGATCATGCGGGTCGACATCTCCGTAGGCACCCACTTCCCCGCCCACGCCACCTCGATGGGCCGCGTCCTGCTCGCCGGGCTCCAGCCCGAAGCCCTGACCACCTGGCTCGCCGGCATCGAACCGAAGGCGCTCACCGCCCGCACCGAAACCGATCCGAACCGCCTGGCGCGGGCGATCGAGCGGACCCGGCGCGACGGATTCGCGCTCGTGGAGCAGGAGCTGGAGGAGGGCCTGCGCTCGATCGCCGTCCCGCTCCGCACTCCCGACGGCCGCACCGTGGCCGCGGTGAACGTCTCCCTCCACGCCGGCCGCACCACCACGGACGACATCCTCACCCGCATCCTCCCCGCCCTGCGCCGGACCGCCCGGCGGATCGACGCGGACCTCGCACTGGTCCTCGCCCTCGGATGACCAGGACGCTTTCACAACACGGATTTCGCACCCTGGTATGCGTCGTGAGCGATCCATACCATGGGGGAGTGGACGAGATCCTGGCCAATACCGTGCTGTTCGCCGGGCTGCGTCCGGATGCGGCCCAGAGCCTGGAGCAGGTGGCGCGGCGGCGGCATGCGGAACGCGGTGAGGTGGTGTTCCGGCTCGGCGATCTCGGCACGTCGATGTACGTGATCACCCGCGGCAGAATCGGGATGACCCGTCCCGCCGGCGCGGACCGCGACAGCCTCCTGGCCATACTGGGCCCCGGCGACCTCCTCGGCGAACTCACCCTGTTCGACCCGGCGCCGCGCAAGGCCACGGCCACCGCCCTGACCGATCTCGAACTGGCCGAGTTCACGGAGCCGGCGGTACGCCGCTGGCTGCAGGAGGAACCCGACGCGGCATGGCACTTCCTGCAACTGCTCGCCCGCCGGGTCCGGCGCATCAACGACGCCCTGGAAAACCTCCTGCACGGCCACATCCCGCACCGCGTCGCCGGCATGCTCCTCGATCTGGCGGAGAAGTTCGGCACCCCGACAGCCGAGGGCATCCGCGTCGACCACGGCCTCACCCAGGAACAACTCGCGCACTACGTCGGGGCATCACGCGAGAGCGTCAACAAGTCCCTGTCCGAACTGGCCAGTCGGGGCGTCGTTCGCCTCGAACCCCGCTGCCTGGTCATCCTCGACATCGACAGACTGACGCACAAGGCGAACGCGTGACCGTGCCGCGCGTGACCGTGCCGCGCGTGACCGTGCCGCGCGTGACCGTGCCGCGCGTGACCGTGCCGCGCACGACCGCGATCACGCGTGACCGCACAAGGTCCCGGGCGCGGTGCGAACGGCCGTACGGCTCCTGATCGACAGGAGCCGTACGGCCGTGGTGCGCGGCGGACGCGGACTTCGCTGCTCACCGCCCGCGAGGCGGTACGCCGCTACCGGGACGCACCGTCGACCTCGATGCCGAGCAGCTCCGCGGTGATGGGAGCGCCGAGCTGGCGCAGCAGGCTCAGCTCGTCACCGAAGAACCAGGCCTCGGCGACCAGGCCCTCCTCGATGCGCCACACGCCGCACTCCAGGACCTCCAGGCGCCGGTGGGTGGCCGGGATGCCGAAGAGCCGGCCGGTGTGGGTGCCCCGTAGCGTCCACACGGCCCATACGCGGTCGTCCTTGGCGATGACGTCCTCGATCGTGTCGACGCGGTCGGAGATCGAGTGCGCGTCGTATCCCCGGCCGTCCTTCATGCCGGAGATGTCCGCCAGGGACGCGAATCCCCAGCGGTGATGGCGCATGCCGGGGCGCATGAACGTCCTGCGCTCGGCGACCGGCACCGACCGCAGCCGCAGGATCAGGTCGATGTTGGCCTGTTCCCGCGGGGTGTAGCCGAGCGGATCGACGTCCGCCGGCAGCGCCGCCGCGACCAGGCCGCGGACCGCGCTCATGCCGCCGTTCCGGCGGGGTTCCGTCCGACGACCCAGTCCAGGACGATCCGGCCGACGCAGGTCTCGTCCAGCCTGGGCAGCAGCGCCGCGTGGACGGGGTGCTTCTGGTAGCGGTCCAGCGCGTCCGTGTCCGCCAGACGGACCCGCATGCCGTGCGTGACCCCGGCGTCGAGGGACCGGGTGTGCAGGTTCGGGCCGGCGGTCAGTTCGATCAGGCCCGGCAGGACGGCGATGCCCGCGGCGAACTCGGCGAGCGCCTCGGTCACCGCCTCCTCCGCGCCCGGTCGCGCCTTCACGACGACGATGTGTTCGATCATGTGGCCTCCTTCTGGCCTACAGCGCGTTGACGGTGATCCCGCCGTCCACGACGAGCGACGTGCCCGTGATGTAGCCGGCCCGCCGGGACGCCAGGAAGGCCACCGCGTCGGCGACCTCGGCCGACTCGGCCCAGCGGCCGAGCAGCACGCCGAGCCTGGCGAGGTAGGCGTCGAGGAACTCCTCGGTCGTCCTGCCCGCCTTCTTCGCCGCCGCGGCGGCCCAGTCGAACCGCCACTCGGTGGCGACCAGGCCGGGGACCACGGCGTTCACGGTGATCCCCTCGGGCGCGAGGTCGCGGGCCAGATAGCGGGTGGCGTGGTGCATGGCCGCGTTGTTGAGGCCGTGGGTGAGGGCGCCCTCCCAGACCGTCTCACCGGCGACGCCACCGATGTTGACGATCCGGCCGGCACCGCTCTTGTCCAGCAGCGGGTGCAGCGCCCGGATGATCCGGAGCATGCCGACGGTCTTCACGTCCAGGTCGCCGGCCCAGTCGTCGTCGTCCCAGAACAACTGCCGGTCGAGCCGGCGCATCCGGTGCCCGGCGGCGATCACGAGGATCCGCACGCGGCCGAACTCCACCTCGATCTGGCGGGCGGCCGCCTCGACCGACGCCCGGTCGGTGACATCGGCCCGGATACCGACGACCGGCCCGGGGTGTCCCGGCGCCCGCAGTTCGGCCACCGTCTCGTCGAGGGTGGTCTTGGTACGGGCGAGCAGGACGACGCCCGCGCCCTCGGCGAGCAGCGCCGCCGCCGCGGCCTTGCCGATGCCGGTGCTGCCGCCCGAGACGACGGCCGTGGAGCCGGTGATTCCGAGATCCATGCGAGTCTCCGATCGCTCGGTCAGGACCGGGTGAGGACGAGCTCGATCTCCAGCGTGATCCGGACGAGGTCCGACACGATCGCGCCGCCGGAGTCGAGCGCGGCGCTCCAGGTGACCCCGAAGTCCTTGCGGCTGATCTCGGTGACGGCCGAGAAACCGGCCCGGATCGCGCCACGGTGCGAGATGACGCCGCCGAAGACCGTGTCGAGTACCACCGGCCGGGTCACGCCCTTGACGGTGAGGTCGCCCGGGATGTTCCAGTGCCCGTCGCCGGCCGGCACCGCCGGGCCGCCGGTGAAGGTGATGACGGGGTGGGTCGCCACGTCGAGGAAGTCCGCGGAGCGGATCAGCTCGTCGCGCTTGGGGTGGCCGGCGCTCACGGAGGCGACGTCGATGTCCGCCCGCACGGTCGCGGCCGGCGGGTTGTCGGCCGGGACGTCGACCGCGCCGTCGACGGCCCCGAACCGGCCGGTCACCCGGGCCACGGTCATGTGCCGCACGGAGAACTCCACGAGCGAGTGGGCCGCGTCGATCGTCCAGACGCCGGGCTGGAGCGGGGTCTCGGTAACGCTCTGCAGGGTGGTCACAGGGTTCCCTTTCTCGGGCTTCGTGTTCTCGGGATTCGTGAGGGAGAGGGCGAGGGTGAGGGGAGGAGGTCGGTCAGCTGGTGGTGGCGGAGTACGCGACGTGCTCGGCGGTCTGCACCGGGTCGATGAAGCGCGGCATCACCTCGTCGATGAAGCGGCGCATCGAGCGGGCGCCGAGGGCCGGGCTCATCTGCCCGTAGAGGAAGACCAGCGTCATGTGGCCGACGCCGGCGCCCTCGTACTCGCTGATCTTGCGGGCCACGGTCTCCGGGCCGCCGACGATCATGGCCTTCTCCAGGAAACCCTCCCGGTCCACGGCCGACACACCGACGATGCTGTTCTTGAACCCGGCCGCCTTCGCGGTCCCGCCGAACGACTTCCTCGACTGCTCGGCGAGGTAGTCGAGCGGCCCGGCGACGTCGGCCATGGCGGCTTCGTCGCTCTCGCCGACGTAGACCATCTTCTGCACCATCGACCACTCCCGCGCGAAGGCGAGCGTCTCCTCGTCGTGACCGGACGCGTTCAGCGTGTCGTGGTAGAGCCGCCACTTGCGTGCGGTCTCGGGCACGGCCTCCCGGGCGGTCATCAGCACCCACCCGCGCTCGGCCGTCTGGACGATGCCCTCGTCGGACAGCGCGGCGCGGCCGAACCGCGGCCCCGGCCTGGTGTACGGAGCCGGCATGATCCGGCGGGTCAGCACGCCCTGGGAGTGCGGCGTGGCGTACTCCAGGTCCGGGTCGTCCAGGCTCTTGCGCGTGGCCTGCTCCGCGATCCGGACGACCTCGTCCATCAGCGCGCCGCGCTGCAGCGGGTCCCGGCCGAGCCCCTTGTACTCCTGCGGGGACCCGCCGGTGCCGACGCCGATGACGCACCGGCCCCGGGTGAGGATGTCGAGGGTGTTGCACGCCTCGGCGAAGTTCATCGGATTCCACAGCGCCGGGACCGCGACCGACAGCACCACATGAGCGTTCGTCAGCTGCGGTGCCAGGTACGCCCCGAACGTGAACGGGTTGCCGTAGGTGTTGTAGCCGGTGAAGTGGTGCTCGGTGAGACACACTCCGGCGAACCCGCTGCGGTCGGCGAGGATCGCCTGCGCAGTCACCGCGTCGATCACGTCGAGGTCGTGGTCGGGCCCCGGGGACTGGGCGTTCAGGTATACCGAGAAGCGCATGGCGGTCTACTCCTTGGATCCGAGGGATGCGGGATCGAACGGTGCGGGGCCTCGTCGCGGTGAACCCGGGGATTCCGGCCGGCGCAGATGGTTCGCCACCTCCGTGCGGAGCTTGACGAAGTCGGCCGTGGCCCTGGTGGCGATCTGGTCACGAGGCGTCGGCAGCGCCACCGGGATGTCGGCGGCGACGGTGGCGGGCGGCCTGGTCAGCGCGATCACCCGATCGGAGATGTAGACACTCTCATCGATGTCGTGGGTGACGAACAGGACCGTGACATCGAACAGGTTGCGCACCGCCAGCGTGAGGTCCTCCAGGTCGATGCGGGTCTGCGCGTCGACGCTGGCGAACGGCTCGTCCATGAGCAGCACCTTGGGGCGGCACGCCAGGGCGCGTGCGATGGCGACCCGCTGCTGCATGCCGCCCGACAACTGCCAGGGGTAGCGGTGGAAGGCGTCGGCCAGGCCCACCGCCTCCAGGGACTCCTGGACCCGCGCCCTGCGCTCGGCACGCGGCACATGCGTCGCCTTCAGCGGAAACTCGATGTTGGCGCCCACCCGCAGCCACGGGAACAGCGAGCGGCTGTAGTCCTGGAACACGATCGCCAGATCACCGGGGACTCCCCGTACGGGTTCCCCCAGCACGCTCATCTCGCCCGAGGTGGGTTTGAGCAGGCCGGCGACACACAGCAGCAGGGTCGACTTGCCGGTGCCGGACGGCCCGACGATCGACACGAGTTCCCCGGGGGAGATCGTGAACGACACGTCGTCGATCGCGTGGTGCGTCATGCCCTTGGCGACGTACGTGTGCGACAGCCCGCTCACGTCGATCACCGGCGCCCGGGTCGTTTGCGTGTCGGTCACTTGCCTCGAACCCCCTTGTGCCAGCGCAGCAGCCGGCTCTCGACGGTGAGAAAGACGGTGTTGACCAGGTAGCCGGCGACGGCGAGCAGCACCATGGCGGCCCACATCCCCGTCATGTCGAAGTGCTGCTGGGCGGTGATGAGGCTGAAGCCGAGGCCGCTGGTGGCCACCACCCACTCGGAGAGCACCATGAGGATCAGCGCGAGGGCGAGCCCGATGCGCATCCCCGCCGCGACGGCCGGCGCGCTCGACGGCAGCACCACCTGCACCAGCCGGCGCCATCGGCTCAGGTGCAGGGCCCATGCGCCGAGCTGCAACCGGGGATCGATGGAAGCCGCCGCCGTCATGGTGTTGAGCAGGACCGGCCAGACACAGCCGAACGCGATCAGTGTCACCCGCATGCCCGTGGACGCCCCGAACAGCAGCAGGAAGACGGGTACGACCGCCGGGGTGGGCAGCGCCCGCAGGAACTGCGCCGGCGGGTCGATGATCTGACGCGCGGTCCGTACGGTGCCCGCGAGGACCCCGACCGCCGCGCCGATCAGCGACCCGAGCAGCCAGCCCGCCAGCATCCGGCCCATGCTCGGCGCCACGTCGGACAGGAAGGCCGTGGTCACGAACAGGTGAGTGGCCGGTCCTGAGAACCAGTCGGCGTGGATCCGGTGGAAGATCGCGGTCGGCGGCGGGAAGAACAGGTCGCCCGCGCCGCTCGCCGCCCCCTGCCAGACGAGCAGCAGCAGGGCGAGCACCCCGAACCGCGCCACGGCGCCCTTGCCCAGTTCGGCCACCAGACGGATCCGGCGAGCCGGCCGGCGCAGTCCCGGTCGGCGCGTCAGACCGGCCGTCGTCAGGGTCATGACGCCCCCTCCCGTCCGTGCCACGGGAACGCGCGCCGTTCGATCGCGCTGGCCGCGGAGTTCAGGGCCAGGCCGAGCAGTCCGGCGACCGCCACCGAGGCGTACACGAGGTCGGCGTGGAAGCCGCCTCGGCTGGAGTCGAGGATGAACGCGCCGATCCCCCGGGTCGTTCCGATGATCAGTTCGGCGGCGACGGTGACCACCAGAGCCAGGCCGACCGCGATGCGCACACCGGCCCCGATGGCGGGCGCCGCCGAAGGGACGACGACGGTGCACACCCGGCGCGGCCATGTCGCCCCGAACAGGCCGGCCGTCTGCAGAGCGACCCCGTCCACGTCCTGGACGCCGTGCACCGTGTTGAGCAGGATCGGCCAGAAGACCGCGAGGGCGACCGCGAGGACCACACTGGTCTGCCCGAGCCCGACCGTGAGGGTCAGCAGCGGGATGAGCGCCACCGCCGGCAGCGGCCGCAGCACGTCGATCACCACCCGGGTGGCCCGCAGGGCCGCGGGGAACAGCCCCAGCAGCAACCCGCAGACCACCGCCGCCGGCGCGGCCACCACCATCGCGAGCGCGGCGGAGCCGAGCGTGTACCCGATGTCGGACAGGAAGCGCGACGCGGTGAGCAACTCGCCGAGCCGGGCCACGATCGTGGTGGCCGGTGGCAGATAGCGCGGTTCGACAAGACCGCACCAGCTCACCAACTGGTCGGCGAGACAGAGCGCGAGAAGGCCCACCAGCCCGCGGACGAAGGCACTCCCCGCCGCCGCCCGTGCGCCCCGGACGGACCGGCGCGGGCGCCATGGCGCGGCTGCCGAGGCTGTCGAGGCCGTCGACGAGGTGAAGGCGGTCGAGGCGGTCGAGTCCGTTGAGGCCGTTGAAGCCGGGGGGTTCGTGGAGGCCGGGGGGTTCGTGGAGGCCGTGGAGTTCGTGGAGGTCGTCGGGGTGTTCCGGGCCGTGTCCATGGCCGGTTTCCAGGTGGGCATCGCCGGTCAGCTCCCGGACGGGGCCGGCGCGGCGAACGACTTGCCGGCGTCGATCCTGGCGGTGAGCAGGCCGTTGGCCACCATGAGGTCGGCCAGGGACTGCAACGCGGCCGTGTCCGTCACGTTCCGGATGTACGTCGGCAGCGTGATGCTCTTCGCCAGTTGGTCGCTGACGCCGCTGTATCGGGGCATCAGCGCGCGGACGACGCTCTGGTCCGCGTCCGCCTTCCGGTCGGCGGCGGTGAGACCGTCGCGGAAGGCGGTGACCGCCTTCGGGTTCTTCTGCACGTACGCATTGGTGGCGACGTACGCCCCGATCAGCATGCCCTTGTTGCCGCCGGTGAAGACGTCCAGCACGTCGTTCGTCCCGAGGTGCTGCTTGATCTCGCTCTGGAACGGCTCGGGCGTGCACACCGCGTCGGTGACCTTGTTGCGCAGGGTGCTCTCGTGGTCGACCTGGGGCACCGTCACGAGCTTGACCTTCGTGGCGTCGACGCCTGCGGCCTTGAGCAGGTTCGGGACGGCGAGGGCGCAGGAGGAGGTCGGCGACGGGATGGCGACCTTCTTGCCGACCAGGTCGGCAGGCTTGGTGATCCCGGAACCGGAGCGGCTCAGCACCCGGATCTGGCCCGGCGTCCCCTGGTCACCGAGGGCGACGATCGAGATCGGCAGGCCCTTCGCCTGGGCGGCGAGGGCGTCGGGCACGGTCGCCCACACGATCGGGTACGCGCCGGACATCAGCCCGACGATGGTGGACTGGGCGCCCTGGTGGGTGTGCATGGCGACCTTGACGCCCGCCTGTTCGAACATCCCGGACGACGCGCCGTACGCCGCTGCTGCGCTGGAGGCGTTCGGCGGCGCGTCGACCGTGATCGTCGGCGCGGTGTTGCCGGCCGCGGCCTGGGTTCCGCCGCCGGCCGCGGCCGACGTCGCCCCGGACGACCCGGAGCAGGACGCCAGGGCCGACGCCGAGACGGCGGCCGTGACGACGACGTACGCACATCGAGCGAGTCGGCCCGGCCGACATGTTCGTGCTCGGCTTGTCATGACGATGCACCTTCCCTTCACTGTTGTCGGAGTGACGGGTGCGGCCTCGACAGCCCCCGATCGCAACGGTCCGCACTGACGGTTGCGCTGGTGTGTGCCCGGCGGAATGACTGCTCGTCACCGCTCGGGAATGAGTCCCTGATGACGCCGAATAAAAGCCGACATCGATCGCACGGGTCAATCGAACTCCGTGTGGAATCCTGCACTTCGCGACGGTCGGCGAATGTCTTGACCCGATGCGGGGCAGCGTGAATTGTTGAAGTGACCTGTGCCTGCGGCTTCGCGGGGGACGGCCACTCACCTGCACCGTGTCGGATTCTGCACAGAAGATTGTGCCGGGCCGGTATTCCCTGCTTCGCTGAATCGGCCATACCTCTGCCATGACATTCGAGGAGTCCGAATGAGCACGGCGTTCACCGACTGCATGTCGATGTCCCCCATGGTCAATCTGGCGGGTTACGGAGTTGAGGCCGACCATTTCCGGTCGCTGGCCGCCGCACTTCCGACGGGCGTCAGCGTCGTCACCACGCTGACGGCGGACGGCGCGCCGGTCGGCATGACGTCGGGCGCGGTGTGCGGCCTGTCCTGCGAACCGCCGCTCGTGCTCGTCTGCATCGCGAGGGGTTCGCGGACGCTGAGGGAGATCAAGGGCCGGCGGAGCTTCTGCGTCAACGTGCTGGCGTCAGGGGCGGACGCGCTCTCGAACCGGTTCGCGTCCGCGGGCGGTGACAAGTTCACCGGCGTCGACTGGCGGCCGGGGCCGGGGGGCGTGCCGGTCCTGTCCACGGGCACGACCGCGCACGCGGTCTGCGAGCTGTACCAGATCGTCCCCGGCGGCGACCACGAGATCGTCATCGGCCTGATCGTCGCCGGGGACTCCGATCCCTCGGATTCGCCGCTCGTGTACTACCGCCGTACCTACGCGGGGTTCGACGCCCTTGCCTGAGCCGGGTCGCGGCGGGCCGGTGCGCACACGATGTCCGCCCGGCCCGCCACCCCGTCCGCTCAGATACCCGGTGCCGAGACCGGAACCGGTACCGAGACCGGTGCTGAGGGTGCGACCGGTGCCGAGGCCGTACCCACGGGCCCCGTTTCCGCCGCGTCGGCTGCCTCCGCGAGCACCGACACCAGTTCCGCCGCCAGTTGGGGCGTCGCGGCGACCACGCCCGACCAGCGACGGGTGAGGTCGGTGTCGAAGGACAGCGGGCGGCCCCGTACGTCGAGGACCGCGCCGCCCGCCGCCGGGACCATGACCGCGGCGGCGGCGAGGTCCACCAGACGGTGGGTGTCCGAGCAGGCGTCGGCGAACGCGTCGATGGCGCCTTCCGCCACCAGCGCCGCCTCCAGGCACGTCGTCGACAGGATCCGCACCCGGTGGACCCGCGAGGCCGCCGCCCACCACGCTGCCGCCGGACCCGGCTCAGCGGTGTGCGGGCGCAGCATCGACAGCGCCGAGCCGGCCAGTTCGCGCCGGCCCGACGTACGGTACGCTGCCGGACGGTCGCGGTGGGCCCACCAGGAGCGGCCGGTGTCCAGCCACACCGTGAACGCCTCGGTGAACTCCCCGGCCACCGCGACGGCACCGGCGAACGCGGTGAGCGGGACGCCCGCGGCACCGTTCGCCGAGCCGTCCAGCGGGTCGATCACCAAGGAGACCTCGGAGCCCTTGTCCAGCCAACCGGACTCCTCCGAAAGGACGTTGACGTGGTGCGGTGCGAGCGCCGCCAGGACCGCGTCCTCCACCAGGCGGTCGATCCGCATCGTGGGGGTGCCGTCGGCGCCCTCCGCGACCGTCTGAGCCAGCTCCTCCCGGCCGAGGGCGGCGCGGGCCTCGCGGTACGCGGTGAGGGAGGCGCCGGCAGCGGCGGTCAGCGCGGGGTGGGCGTCGTCGTACGCGTCGGGTGAGTACGTCATCGGGACACCGCCCCGGCGAGCAGTCGGGCGAACGACAGCGGCGCCTGCGCCGCGTCCCGGGTCTCCTCCGCGAGCAGCGACATGCGCAGCGTGTGCTGGCCGCCGTGGAGGGTGAGGACGATCAGGTCGGCGCGCAGTCCGGGCGCCAGGGCCCCCCGGTCGTCGAGCCCTGCCGTGCGGGCCGCGCCGGAGGTGATCAGCGACACCGCGCGGTGGAGCGGCAGCACCCCCCGCCCGGCCAGTCCCAGTGCCGCGGCGAGCAGGGTGGTCGGCATGTAGTCGCTGGAGAGGTTGTCCACCAGGTCCAGCGCGACCAGCTCCTCCGCGGCGACGTTCCCGCTGTGCGAGCCACCGCGCAGCACGTTCGGGGCGCCCGCGACGACGGGCATGCCGGCCGCCCTCGCCGCACGGGCCGCCTCGACCGTGGTCGGGAACTCCGCGACCGCCGCTCCCGCGCCCCGCACCTCCTCGACCTGCTCGGCGCTCTCCACGTCGTGCGCCAGCAGCCGTACCCGCCCGGACCGGGCCCAGGCGCCCAACTGCTCCAGGGTGCGCGCCCGTTGCGCGAGGCCGGGCGCACGGGCCGCGATCCGTTCGCGGACGTACCGCTCGGCGCCCTCCTCGTCGAGGTTCTCGGACTGCCGGATCATCGCGCGGAAGGAGTCCAGGTCGCGGTACTGGCCCTGCCCCGGGGTGTGGTCCTCGTAGCTCACCAGCGGCGCCACCCCCCGGTCCGGCAGGGCGGCCAGGACATCCTGAAGGACCTTCAGCGCCTCGGCGTCCCGCGCGTCGAGGCGGTGCAGCAGCCGGTGGTCGACGAGGGCCTGCCCGGAGTCGGCGCGCTCGCGCACCGCCGCGGCCAGCGCCGTCGAACGGGTTATGGTGCGGTCCTTGAACACGTTGGTCTGGTAACTGACGGCGTGGTACATCGTGGTGACGCCCGCCGCACGCACCCGGCCCTCGAAGCTGGCCACCGCGAACTCCGGCGCGAACTCCACCGTCGGACGCGGCCGTTGCTCCTTCTCCAGGGCGTCGCTGTGGGTGTCCACGACACCCGGCATCACCAGCGCGCCCCGCAGGTCCTGGGCCTCGGCCGGCACCCTGCCGGGCACCGCCGGTCCGGCCTCGACGACGATGCCGTCCTCCACCACCAGCAGCGCGTCGTCCACAGTGCGGTCGGGCAGTACGGCTCGGGCGTGAGCGAAGACATGACGGCTCATCGGGCCACCTCCAGCGGCAGGCTCGGATCGTGCAGGATGTCGCCGGGCGCGCCCGAGGCCAGTACCCGGCCACCGCCGAGGACCACCACGCGGGTCGCGAGGCGTTCGATGGCGTCCAGGTCGTGGAAGACCGACAGCACCGCGGTGCCGGTGTGCTCCAGACGCGCGATCAGCTCCAGGACGGCCTCCCGGTTCGCCGGGTCGAGGGCGGAGACGGGCTCGTCGAGCAGCAGCAGACGGGGTGGGGCGATGGTTCCGGCCGCGATGTTGACGCGCTGCTTCTGACCGCCGGACAGCACCGTGGCGTGCATGTCCCACAGGTTCTCGGCGATGTCCACCTGGCGCAGCGCCGCCGCGGCGGCGTCGCGGGCGGCGTCCCGGTCCATGCCCCGGGCCGTGCCCGAGGAGGACACGATGTCCAGGACGGACCGGCGCGGCTGCGGACGCAGGAACTGCGACACATAGCCGATCTCCCGGCCGCGCAGGTCGGCGGCGTCCGCGTCGGCCAGCGCCGCGACGTCGACCAGGGCGCCCGCCGCGGTGCGGAACCAGATGGCACCGCCGCCCGCCAGGTAGGTGCGGTACACGCAGCGCAGCAGCGTGGACTTGCCGGCGCCGGACGTGCCGGCCAGGGCCACGTGCTCGCCGGGCCGCACGTCGACGTCGACACCGTGAAGGGCGCCCACGGTCCGGCCGTCGACGGTGTGCAGGGTGAACGACTTGCGCAGGCCGCGCACCGACAGCACGGTGTCGTCGGGGACCGAGCCGGCGGGTGCGGGTGCGGGTGCGGGAGTGGAAGAAGTGGGAGTGGGAGTGGGCGTAGGTGCGGGGGTCATGGTCGGGTTCACTGCGATCATCCTCGGGCCGCCGCGACGAGCTGCTGGCTGTAGGGGTGCTGGGGATCCTCCAGCAACTGGTCGGTCAGACCGGTCTCGACGACCCGGCCGTGCTGCATCACCAACACCCGCCGGGTGAGCATGTCGATGACGCCGAAGTCGTGGGAGACGACGACCGCCGCCACCCCCGTCTCCTCCAGCAGACCCCGCAGCAGGTCGAGGACCCCGGCCGCGACCGACGCGTCCAGACCGGTGGTGGGCTCGTCGAGGAGCAGCACCGGCGGCTCGTTGGCGAGCGCCTTGGCGATCTGCACGCGCTGGCGCATGCCGCCGGAGAAGGTGCGCACCAGGTCGTCCATGCGGCTCAGCGGCACCTCGACGCGCTCCAGCAGGGCCGCCGCCCGGTCCCGGATCTCCGCGTACCGGCGCCAGCCCACGGCGGTGAGCGGGTCGGCGATGTTGCCGCCGGCCGTCACGTCCAGGTTCAGCCCGGCCGCCGGGTCCTGGTAGACCGCCGCCATGTCGCGCAGCCGCAACCTGCGCCGGTCGGACGGGTCGAGCGTGCCCAGGTCGACGGCGCCGCCGGCGACGCTCCTGAGCCGGATGGAGCCGGCCGTGGCCCGCTCGTCGCCGGCCACGCACCGCATCACGGTCGACTTGCCGGAGCCCGACTCGCCGATGATGCCCAGCGCCTCACCCGGCGCCACGTCGAAGGAGACGTCCCAGGCGGCGACGACCGCGCCGGTCTGCGGGGAGACGGCGGTGCCGAACTCGGGTCCGGTGCCGGCCAGTGAGGCGGGACCGGGATCGCCGTAGACGCGGCCGAGGCCGCTGACCTTCAGTGCCCACGGGGGCGGGACGGGGGTACTCACGCGTGCTGCTCCTCGTCGTACGGCCGGGCCTCGGCCGGGTGCGGGTCGTCGCCCTCGGCGACGGGGATCCAGGGCCGCCCGGGGATCGGGTCGGGGGCGTCGCCGGAGCGGCGCCGGCGGCAGAAGTCGGTGTCCGAGCAGACCCAGGTGCTGAACGTGCCGTCCTCGCCGGGCTCCTGGACGATGTACGTGTCGGCGCTAGCGCACAGCCGGCAGACGGCGCCGGGGGTGAACTCCACCTCGAACGGGCGGTCCTCGAACGTGAGCGGCTCCACCCGGGTGTGCGGGGGCACCGCGAACAACCGCTTCTCGCGCCCCGCCGAGAGCACGGTGATCGCCTCGGAGTCGTTGAGCCTGGGCACGTCCCAGCGCGGGATCGGGCTCGGCGTCATCACGTACCGGCCCTCGACCAGCACCGGATAACCGGCCGCCGCGGTGATCACGCCGTTGTGCACGACGTCCTCGTACAGGCGGACCCACATCTTGGCGTAGTCGGCCTCGGCGTGCATGCGCCGCTGCTCGTCCATCTCCTTGACGATCCCGGCCAGCGGTTCGGCGCCCGGCACCTGGAGCACCAGGACCTGACCGTCCGTCAAGGGCTCTTCGGGGATGCGGTGTCGGGACTGGATGACGTCGGCGGCCCGGGTGTCGGTCTCCTCCTCGCAGCCGACGTGGTCGGTGACCAGACGGCGCAGATTGGAGGCGTTGAGGCCGGCGTCCTCGCCCTGATCGATCACCTTGAGCTTCGAGTCCTCGCCGACCAGGGCCAGGGTGGCCTGGAGCCCGCCGGAGCCCCAGCCGCGCGCCACCGGCATCTCCCTGGAGCCGAAGGGAACCTGGTAGCCGGGGACGGCGAGCGCCGTCAGGATGGCGCGGCGGATCTCCCGCCGGGACAGTTCGTCGAAGATGCCGGGCCTGGGCGCGGGCCCGGCGAGCCGGGCGGTCAGGCCCTCGGCCGGGCCGGCGGGTGCGGTGGTCATACGGGTCCTCCGGATCGGGGGCGGTGTGCGCGGGCGGCCTCCGCCCGGTCCAGGACCGAGCGGTGTTCGACGTGGTGCGGCAGGAGCAGGTGCTGGAGGTAGCCGGTGGCGTCCAGCCCGTCGAGGGTGAGCAGAACGTCGTACTGGAGGTCCGCCGCGCCCTCGTGGTGGGTGAGGAGCAGGTCGAGTCCGGCCATGGAGATCGCCTTGCGCTCGTTGTGGCCGAGGCAGACGCCGTAGCCGACGTCGAGCCGGGCGGGCAGGTCACCGGCCTTCGGCAGGCTGTGGAAGGTCTGCACCTCGCTCACCCGCACGCCGGCGACCCGGACGGGCCGGCCGGTGAAGGGGTGGGTGACGCGGACCGGGAGGGCGCCGTGTCTGAGTTCCCCGGGGACCTCGTGGCCCGAGGGACGCCAGTCGGAGCCGTACCAGAGGTGCAGCAGCGAGCCGGTGTCCGCGCGGGCCATCGTCTGCAGCCACGCCGAGCGGGGAAGGCCCGGCCTGACCGGCCGCCGGGTGATGTCGTACGGGTCGGGGTCGTCGTGAGGTGCGACCGGCCCGACCACGCCCATCACGCGGAAGACCGACAGGATGTGACCGGGCGTCCGCTCCACGGCGTCCGCCGGGTGCGTGACATCGCGTTCCGCGGCGGCATCCTCAGGGCTGTGGCTGTGGGTGTCGCTGTGGGTGTGGCTTTGGTTGTGGTCGTGGTCGTGGTCGTGGCTGTGAGGGTGAAGGTGATCGCCGTGGTGGTGCGGATGGGCGGCAGGGGCCGGGTCCGTGCGCGACTCCCGGTGGCGTTCGCGGCCCTCGCCCTCGGGGAGCAGGTCCAGGAGGCGGCCCACGTAGTCGAGGGTCCGGCCGAGCACCTGGCCGCCGGGCGGGTTGCGGAACGCCGAGCTGATCCGCCGGGCCACCCGCAGTTCGGCGGTGTGCACCGGGTCGGAGACCGCGAGCCGGGGCAGGCCGGTGCGGTGGGCGCGCAGCAGATGGGCCGCGTCGACGGGGTCGCCCCCGGCCTGCCGCAGGGCCCGCGCCGCGTACTCCGGCGCCCACAGGCCCGCCTCGCCCATCACCCGGTCGACGGCGAGGGGGAGCCGTTCGAGTATCTGGTCGAGCCCGAGCCAACCGGGTTCCGTTTCCGTGCCGCCGGTCGTCTCAGGGGAGTCGGTCACGGTCATCGGGCCGCCTCCGTCCGTCCGGGCGCGGCCGAGGCGGCGTGCACCGCGCGGATCCGGTCCAAAGTGGACCGGAAGTCCACGTAGTGCGGCAGTTTGAGGTGTTCCAGGAATCCGGACGCCTCCGGGCCGTCCAGGGCGATCAGCACGTTCTGCTCCAGTCGGTCGGTCACCGGGTCGCGGTGCACCATCAGGTCGAGCGCCGCCATCCCGAGGGCCTTGGCCTCGCCGTCCCCCAGGCACAGGCCGTAACCGGCGTCGAAGCGGCTGCCGTCGGCGCGCGGCCGGTCGTCCGGGCGGACCGTGCGGGCCTCGGTGACGGTGATCCGGGCGACCGTGACCGGGCGTCCGGACACCGGGTGCGGCATGCGCAGCGGCAGCCGGCCGCGCCGCACCTCCAGCGCCGCGTCGGAGGCGCTGTGCCGCGGAGAACGGGTGGCCGTGTACCAGAGGTGGGTGAGCGAACCGGTCTCCGCGCGGGCCAGCGCGCTCAGCCGGGCCGAGCGCGGGGTGCCGGGCCGGGCCGGGGCGCGGGTGATGTCGTACGGCTCCGGGTCGGCGGCCTCGCGCCTGGAGGCGAGCAGGCCCGCAGCCTCCAGACCGGAGTCGAACGGCCCGGGGCGCCCCGGCGCGCCGGCTCCTTCACGTGGGCGGCTGTCCGCCGGCGTGCCTTCGGTGCGACGGGGGGCGGCGCGGTGGGGTGCGGTGCTGCGGAGGGCGGCGCGGCGGCGCAGGGTGTCCTCCGGGGTGAGGTCCAGGATCCGCGGCGCGTGCCGGTCGCCGGGATCGGACAGCCCGCCGGGACCGGGCAGCCCGCCGGGACCGGGCAGCCCGCCGTCCGGCGGGGTGCGGTAGGCCGGTACGACCCGCCGGACGGGCACCAGTTCGGCGGCTTCGGCGGGCCGGCTGTAGCCCAGCCGGGGGAGTGTCGACCGGTGCGCGCGCAGCAACTGCGCGGCCTCCAGCAGATCCCCCTGGGACTGGCGGACGGCACGGGCGGCGAGTTCCGGTGCCCACAGGCCCGCCTCGCCCATCACCCGGTCCACCGCCAGCGGCAGCCACGCGGTGATCTGGTCCAGTTCCAGCCAGGCACTGCGGCCGCCGTAACGGGCGGCGCGCACCATGCGTTCGGCGGCGGCGATGGCCTCCTGGCCGCCGCGTACTCCGGCGTACCCCATCAGCCGGCCTCCGCCGCGCGGACCCGGGTGGTGCGGGGCAGCCCGGCGACGCGGCCGTCGGCGGCGACCAGGAACACGTCGACACCACACGGGAACGAGGCGTTGGCGCGGGCCAGCGCGTCCAGCACGGCCGGCTCCAGGCCGCGCACCCGCAGGCGGCGTTCGGTGCCGTCGGGCACCCCGGGACCGGACAGCAGGAGGTCCACGTCGTGCGGGCCCTCCCCGTCGAGCGCGTCGACCGACGCGAACAGGCGGGCGCCGTTCTCCGGCGCGAGCGGCGTGCCCACGTCGAGGGCGTCCACGTCCTCGGCGGTGACCGGACGCAGCGCCACGACGGTGCGGGCGCGGGGGAGTTCGGCGCGCGGCGCGGAGGTGGCGGCGTGCAGGGACTCGGCCCACTCCGTGTCGCCCGGACCGGCCAGGACATGGGTGTGGACCTCGACGTCCAGCAGGCCGCAGGCGGCCACCGCGACAGCGGGAACACCCTCGGGCACCTCCAGGGTGCGGACCCGGCCGGGCCGGGCGAGCACGTCGAGCAGCGCGTCGAAGTCGCGCTGCGAGGCGCGGGACGTACGGCGCAGGGCGCGGATCCGGTCGGCGGCCGACAGTTCCCTACCGATGTCGGTTTCGGTGCCGGTGCCGGTGCTGTTGCCGGTGCGGGTTCGCGGGGCGAGGGTCGGTGTCTCGGTCATACCAGTTCCTCGAAGGCGACGGTGGTGGCGGTGACGTCGGCCCATTCGGCGGCCTCCTCGGCGGCGAGCCGTGCCGCCACCTCGGCGCAGAGCGCGTCGATCCGGGCGGCGGCGGGCCCGCCGGCCTCGGCCAGCGCGTCCAGCAGGGCGCCGGCGAGGGCGGCGACGCGGTCGTCGCCGGGGCGCATGCACCAGCCGGGGACCCCGCTCACCTCGACCGAGCATTCGGTGACGAGGACCTCGCCCAGGTAGAAGCGGGTCTCCTCGACGGGCTCGCGGACCTGGAGGACGACCATTCCGGTCTCGGGCCCTTTGACCACGGTGGGTTCGGGGCCGCCCGACTCGGCGATCAGCCGTTCGGCGAGCGGCACGATGTCGTCGTGGTCTGCGGCGGCCAACAGCTCGCACCGCCGTTCGCGGCTGGCAGGGGAAGGCACAGGGACTCCTTGTCCGAAAGGGGGTGGGTGATGAGGGGGTCTCGCGCCCGGGGCTCGGCTCGGCCCGGCGCGGCAGGCGTCGTCGTCGCGGGGGACCGGGTCCGGCGCGAGGTGTGCCGCCCGCCGGAGGGCGGGTCCGGCCGTGTGCCGGGGGTGGGCGTGGCCCGCGCGAGGCGAGGGGCTGCCGGCGTCATCGGCCGTGTTGCTGCCTGCCTGCCTGCCTGCTTGCTTGCCTGCGTGCGGCGGGCAGGGCGGTGCCGCCCGGCGCCTGGCGAAGGGCGGCGGGCCGGGGATGGCGAAGGGGCGGGAGGTGAATTCGGTGAGGCGGATTCGGTGAGGCGAATTCCGGGAGGCGGATCGTGGGCGGTCGGGAAGGGGGAGTCGGGTACGGGGGAGAGGCCGAGGGGCCGGTGAGACCGTCGAGTTCAGGGAGTTCAGGGAGTTCAGGGAGTTCAGGGAGTTCAGGGAGCGCAGGGAGCTCAGGGAGAGGGGCAGGGGCAGGGGCAGGGGCCGACGGGACCGTCGAGTTCGACGATGATCCGGGTGCTGTCCGGCCGGGTCCAGGAGGAGCTGCACATCACCGTGCGACCGGTGGCCGCGTCCCGGCTCAGGCTCTCCACCAGCCACACCGGCCGGTTGTACTCCGTCTCCAGCCCTTCCGACACGCGGCGGTCGGGCAGCACGCTGCTCACCCGGCACCAGGCACGGACCGGGGTCACTCCGCACATCTGCCGCAGGATGGTGTCCAGCGACTCGACGGCGTGCACGGCCGCGTCCAGTTCCGGCAGCATGTCCACCGGGATCCACTCCTGGGACCAGCCGTTGAGCAGTCCGTCGATGTACGACTGCCGGGTCAGCAGGTGGACCGCGCTGCCTTCCTCCCGCTCCAGCCGTTCGGCGATGACGCCGGTGACCGGGACGGTTCTGACGTCGCGCACCACGGTGCGCAGCTCGCCGCCCGCGTCGCGGATGGTCTGGTGCATCGAGGGGGCGCGGCTCTGCGAGAGCACGTAGTCCAGCGGGCGGTTGACGAAGGTGCCCGCGCCCCGGACCCGGCGGACCAGATAGCGGCCCGCCAGCTCCTGCAGGGCGGATCGTGCGGCTGCCCGGCTGACGCCGAAGCGGGCGGCGATCTCGTGTTCGCTCGCGACCCGGGTGCCGGCCGGCTGGTCGGCGATCTCCGCGGCGATGGCCTCGGCAATCTGGGTGTATCGGTTTCGACTGGGCACGCATCCACTCTGACCTGGAATGTTGTCCGGACAGGTTGGCGATATGAACCATTCCGGTCCCGGAAGGTGAACGGTGGGAGCAGTTGTCGCCGTCCCGGACGGCTCAGGGAACGCCCGAGGCTGCTGCCCCGGACGGCTCCGGAAACGCACGAGGCCGCCGCCCCTGGCGGGGCGGCGGCCTCGTGGGAACAGGCGCGCGGCGGATGTCGCGGTCGAGTGTCGCGAGCGCGTATCGGGTTCCGTCAGGCGTACACCTTGCGTACCCAGACCGCCAGGCCCTCGATGAGCAGGACCACGGCCAGCACCATCAGCACCACGGTGGTGACCACCGGGAACTGCAGGACCCGGGCCGCGTTGAGCAGGTCGTAGCCGATGCCGCCGGCGCCCACGATGCCCAGCAGCGTCGCCGAACGCACGTTGACGTCGAGCTGGTACAGCACATGCCCCACCACGGCGGGCCAGGCCCGCGGCAGGGTCGAACCGAAGAACGCCTGGTGCCTGCGGGCGCCCGCGGCGATCAGTGCACGGGTCGGACCGGGGTCCGTCTCCTCCAGTGAGTCGGCCACCAGCTTGCCCAGCAGTCCGACCGAGCCGACCCCCAGAGCGAGCGCGCCGGCGACCGCGCCGAGTCCGGTCACCACGACGAACACGATCGCCAGCACGAGTTCCGGTATCGCCCGCACCGTCAGGACGAGGGTGCGGAAGAAGCGGGCCACCCGGGGCGAGCCGACGACGTTGCGGGCAGCGAGGGCGCCCAGCGGCAGCGCGAGCACCAGTCCGATGAGGGTGCCGGCCAGCGCGATCTGGAGGGTGACCCACAGATCGGCCAGGAGTTGCCCGCCGATTCCGCCGGTACGGGGCGGCAGGAAGTCGCCCAGGGTCGGGAGGAGCGATTCGGCACCGCGCCCGAGCGTCGTCCACGACAGGCCCGAACGCACCGCCGAGGCCGCCAGCAGGGCGAGGGTCAGCACCAGCCAGGAAGTCCGGCGGATGCGCCGGGCGTCCCAGCGCGGCAGGGTGCGGCGCGGAACGGGCTTTGCAGACAGGACGCGTGCGGCGGCCGGACCGATGACTGCTTCCTGTGCCCGCTGCCGCTCCGGTGGTCGCGCCGCGCGCGCCGCGTGTGCCGCCTGCGGAGCCCGCGCCGCCTGCGGAGCCGCACTCCGCGCGTCGGCACGGCGTCCGCGGCCACGTCGTCGGCCCGTGGTGGTCACGTCCTGGAGCAGGGTGCGGCGGACGGCACCGGAGACCGTCTCGGCGACGAAGCAGAGCACCAGCAGGACCAGCGCGAGAGCCATGGCCCGCCGGTAGTCCAGCGTGCCGATGGCCGTGGCCAGCGCGTATCCGAGGCCGTCCACGCCGACGAATCCGAGGACGGCGGAGGCGCGGAGGTTGATGTCGAGCCGGTGCAGCGCGGTCGCCACCAGGGACGGCAGTGCCTGCGGCAGTACGGCCCCGGTGATCTGCTGGAGTCCCCCGGCACCCGTCGCGCGCAGCGCGGTACGCGGGCCCTCGTCGGTCTGCTCGAAGGCGTCGGCGTACAACTTGCCGACCATGCCGACGGAATGGATGCCGAGCGCCACCACACCGGTCATGCCACCCAGGCCGAAGACCCGGAAAGCGGCGATGGCGAAGACCACCTCGGGCACCGCCCGGCACAGCACGACGACCGCGCGCGAGACGCCCCGGGCGGCGGGCCCGGGAGTGGTGTTGCGTGCGGCCAGCAGTGCCAGCGGGAGGCTGAGCACCACTGAGAGCAGGGTCGCGCTCAGGACGATCGCCAGTGTCTGCCAGGTCAGCGAGAGCAGTTCGCCGGCGGGCGGGAAGTCCAGCGGCAGCATCCGGGAGAGGAAGTCCACCGCGTTGCCGGCGCTGTCGGCGAGGGTGGCGACGTTCAGGCGCAGCGCGACGAACGCCCACACCCCGGCGCCCACGCAGACCAGCAGCGCCGTCGCCGCGCTCAGCCCGGCCGCCGTCGGCCGGGCCAGGGTGCGCCGCGGCGCACGCGGGACGCCGGTACCGGGCTTCGCGGCGGGGACGGCCCGGTGACGCTGTTCGACGACGGCCACTCAGTCCTCCTTCCCGACGGCCCCGGACGGGACGGCCCTTGGCACGGCAGAAGCGTGCTGAACCGCGGCTCCCGCGGCTCCCGTGGACCCCGTGAACCCCGTGGACCTTGTGGCTCCCGCGGCTCCCACGGACCCGGCAGCCCCCACAGCCCCCACAGCCTCCACGCCCCCCGAGCCCGGCACGAAGACCTCGCTCCCGGCTCCGGCCTCGCCTGCGGCCTCGGTTCCGACCTCGGCCCCGACCTCCTCGTACAGCCGCATCACCGTCGAACGGCCGATGCCATGCGTGGCGACGTCCATGACGACCCGCCCGGAGCGCAGACCGATGATGCGGTGCGCCCAGGACAGGGCGAGGTCGACCTGGTGCAGGCTGCACAGCACCGTCAGCTTCCGCTCCTCGGCGACCCTGGCCAGCAGCCGCATGACCTGCGCGGAGGACTCAGGGTCGAGGGAGGCGACGGGTTCGTCGGCGAGCAGCAGCGCCGGTTCCTGCATGAGGGCGCGGGCCACCGCGACCCGCTGCTGCTGACCGCCCGACAGGGTGTCCGCGCGCTGGAAGGCGTGCGCGGCGAGACCGACCTGCTCCAGACCGTCCAGCGCCCGCTCGCGCACGGCCCTCGGATAGCTCGGGAGCCCGAGCCGGGGACCGCGCAGCGAGCCGAGGGCGCCGGTGCAGACGTTCTCCAGGACGGTGAGGCGGCCGACCAGGTGGAACTGCTGGAAGACGAAGCCGATCCGGCGGCGCAGCCCGCGCAGTTCGGCGCGGCCGGCTCCGGCCAGGCGGGTGCCGAGCACGGTACCGTCACCGGAGGTGGGCACCTGGAGGCCGTCGAGATGGGCGAGGAGCGTCGACTTGCCGGATCCGGACAGCCCGAGCAGGGCCACCACTTCGCCGGGCCGCACCTCGAAGGAGACGTCGTCCAGGGCGAGCAGCGAGTCGCCGCCGCTGCCGAACCGCTTGGTCAGGCCGTTCAGCCGGATCACCGGCTCCCCGTCACCGGCCGGGCGAGCGGCGCTGCGCGGGGAGCCGGCGGCGGAGAGCGGGGCTGTCACGAGCCGCCCTTGCACTGCGCGTCCTTCGTCGCGTCGCAGACCGCGCGGACGCTGTCGTAGTCGGAGTCGCTCACCTTGGCGAAGCCCCAGCTGCCCTCGACGAGGCAGCCGTCGCCCGAGCAGTAGCCCTTGGACGCCATGTAGTCGGCGTTGGCCTTGTTCACGAACGTGTCGATGATCTTCGTCCGCAGGGAGGGTGCCAGGTCGGTGGAGACGGCGGCGGGCGAGCCGGGGATCTCGTCGGACTTCCAGACGACCTTGAGCTGACCCTTCTTGATCTTGCCCTGCCTGATCAGGTCGGTGTCGACCATGTCGTCGTAGGCGAAGCCCGCGTCGCAGTCGCCGGAGGCGACGGAGAGCACCGAGGCGTCGTGGCCGCCGGCCATCACCCTGGTGTAGTCGGCGGGCTTCACACCCGCCTTCACCAGACCGGCCTGCGGGTAGAGGTAGCCGGAGGTCGAGGTCGGGTCGACGAAGCAGACCTTGTGGCCCTTGAAGTCGGCGAGGCTGTTGATGTCCTTCGTGTCGCCGCGCGTGATGCCGTACGACCTGTACCCCGGCTTCGCGCCCTTCGTGGCGACCGCGGCCCCGGCCAGCTCCACGCCGACGCCGCTGTCCTTGGCGACGACGTAGGAGAGCGGACCGTAGATGGCGATGTCCGCCTTGTGCGCCCGCTGCGCCTCGATCACGGCGGCGTAGCTGGTGGCCTTCTGCATCTGGACCTTCTTGCCGGTCTCGGCCTCCAGCAGCTTGATCACCGGGGCGTAGTCCTGGGCCAGTGACGTCGAGTCCTCTGACGGGATCGCGGCGACCACCAGGGTGCCGGGGTCCCGTTCCGCCGACGTGGAACCGGTGTCAGCGGCACTTGTTCCGCAGGAGGCGAGGGTCAGCGGCAGCAGCGCTGCCGCGGCGGCGAGGGGCATGCGGCGGAGATGGCGGGGCATACGTCGTCCTTCGGGTGTTTCGGGTGCATGAGGTGGAGCGGTGACCAAGCACACCTTCAGGAGGTCAGGTGTGCATACCCGGCGCCGTCGGTTATGAGTGTCTGAACGCTGCGGAAGGTAATGAGCAACTTGACCGGACAACCGGAGCGCGTCTGGTGTGTCTGGCGTGTCTGGTGTGTCCGGAGCCGTGATCAGCACGGTCCGCTCCCCGGTGACCGCATCACCTGCTCCGTCCCTGCTCCGCCCCACCCGCCCCACCCTTGCTTCATCTATCGAAACTCGATAGATTCCCATCGTCATTCGATGGGAAGATTCAATGGGTGGATCCGATGGACGGATTCGACGGAAGGACGGGTCGTGGGGAAACTGGCAGTTCGCGCGCTGCGCGCCGTGCTCGTGGTGGTGCTCGCCGGCACCGTGTTCATACAGGCATCGATGGTGTGGGCATTGGCGAACGACCCGGAGGACGGGTCGCTGCCGCTGACCCCGCTGCGCCTGATCACGATCCTCGGCATGGTCTCGGTCCAGGTCGCCGTGGTCTGCGTATGGCGACTGGTGACGATGGTGCGACGCGGAACCGTGTTCTCCCACGCCGCCTTCCGGTACGTGGACGGCGTGATCGGCGCGATCGTGACGGCCGCCCTCGTGTGGTTCGCGGTCACCGCCGTCAACGCGCCCGGCCAGCGGGACGACCCGGGCGTCACCGTCATCATGGGCGGGATCGGCCTGGCCATCCTGGGGGTCGCGCTCATCGTGCTCGTACTGCGGATGCTGCTCGCCCAGGCCGTCGCGCGCGACGTCGAAGCGGCGCAGATGCAGGCCGAGTTGGACGAGGTGATCTGATGCCGATCTCCGTCGACATCGACGTGATGCTGGCCAGGCGGAAGATGTCCGTGGGCGAACTGGCGGACCGTGTGGGGATCACGCCCGCCAACCTGGCCGTACTCAAGAACGGCCGCGCCAAGGCGGTGCGCTTCGCGACGCTCGCCGCGCTCTGCGAAGTACTGGAGTGCCAGCCGGGCGACCTGCTGCGCTGGGAGGCCGAGGATGCCGGCGGCGGATGAGATGCCCCAGGGCGGGGCGGCAGGCACCCACGACGGGCGAACCGGCCGTGCGACACCCGCTCCTGACCGTTCTCAGGACCGTGCTCAGGACCCTTTCAGGAACGCTTTCAGGACTGATCTCAGGACCGCTTTCAGGGGTGCTGTCGCGTCGCAAGACGGCGATGGGGGCCTGGCGTTCCGGTGGCCAGCAAGTGGAATTCAGCTGGAGTACACGCCGTTTCAAGATCGTGTCGCCAGAGTGCCGCCCCGTGCCTACCTCACACTCGCGTGCCGGCGACATGCCCGTCGCGGGTCAGCAGATCACCGGTGACGGTGGCGGCGCCCTCCTCGTGCTGGGCAACGGTGTGCAACGCGCTGATCTTCTCCCCGGGCGGCCCCCCGAGCGAGCGGACCGAGTGCGGGCCGAGACCGCTCGTCGCAGTCCTCAACGAGTGGCGGTGACTGTCAATACCCCGTCAAATCCTGGGAGCGTATGTGCGTGCGGGCCTGCTCGATCCACCCCGACACGGCTTTGGCGCCGCAGCTCTCGGCGACCGACTGGGCCTGGTCGAGGTGGTGGAGGGCCGTCGACGGGTCGCCGGTTTCGGCAGCGAGGTGGGCCAGCGCGACCAGGCCGGCCGCTTCCCCGGGCCTGAAGCCGATCTCCCGGCGCAGCGTCACCGATTCGGTCAACCGTTCACGGGCCCGATCGAAGTGGCCTGCGTCCGTGTCGGTGAAGCCGAGGTGGCGGACCGCATACGACATCGTCATCCGGTCATCGACGGATTTCGCCAGCGCGTACGACCGCTCGAAGTACGGCTTGCCGGTGACGCCGTCGCCTTTCACCACCTGATGCCAGCAGCCGACCCAGAACAACGCGTCCGCCTCACCCGACGCGTCCCCCAGACGCCGGTACAACTCGGCCGCGCGCTCGAACAGCACCAGTTCCTGGCTGTTCTCCTCGCGTTCGTTCAGGAAACGGACGTGCAAGACCTTTCCCCGCGCCAGGGAAAGTGGTGCCTCGATCGCGTCCAGGGCCTCGTCGGACCGGTCCAGCGCGGTGGTGTCCCCGCCGAACATCGCCGCCTCGAACAGCTCTCCCGCGCGTTCGATCCAGTCCTGCCCTCGCATGCCCTGCCCCCGCATACCCTGCCCCTCCCCGTCGGACGACTTGCCGCGCTGAGGCTATCCCCGCACTCCGCGCGAAGCTCCGCATTTTGCGGCAGCGGCCCCGCAACGGCCCTGCAGCGGTCCTTCCCCGCACCCGGACCTGCTCGAAGCACCGCCGGTCCCCAGCCAGGTACCGTCCGACGCGCACGAACAGCCCCACCGGGCGCCACCGCACGAAGTCCCGCCGAAGAACGGCTACCCGGCCTGAACCGCCACCGCGCCAGGCGCGGCGGCGGTCCTCCCGCGTCGCGGCTCGGGCGCCGCCTACCGCGCCGGTGCGTCGTACTCCGGTGTGACGGCGAGCAGTTCGGACACGTCCGAACCGACCGGCACCTCCCGCGGCGCGGCACCGCGGCGGAAGAGCCGCGCGTCGTTCTCGCCGCCGATCGTGGCGCGGGTTCCGGCCACGTGCAACCAGGAGCCTTCGCGCAGTCCGAGCACCGGCACGTCGTTCTCCTCCAGGAACTCCGTCAGGCGCTCCTCGCGCGTCTCACCCTTGTGCCTGGAGCGCGGATCGGGGTCGAGGTAGTGCGGGTTGATCTGGAACGGCACCAGTCCCAGCGCCTCGAAGGACGGGGGCTGGACGATCGGCATGTCGTTGGTGGTACGCAGCGTGGGAGCGGCCATGTTGGTCCCCGCACTGGCGCCCATGTACGGCAGTCCGTTCCCCACCGCCTTGATCAGAGCGTCCCGCAGGCCTGTCCGGTACAGGGCGCTCAGCAGCCGGAATGAGTTGCCGCCGCCGATGAACACGGCGTCCGCCTCGGCGAGCCGGCCGACCGGGTCACCGCCCTCGTGCACCCCGTGCACGTCGATACCGGCCCCGGTGAGCGCGTCGCGCACCTTGGCCGTGTAGGCGTCGTGGTCGGCGAGCGCGTACGGCACGAAGGCGAGCCGTGCCCGCGCCGGCAGGAACGCGGTGACGGTGTCGAGGGCGTGTTCCAGGTAACCACGGCCGTACTGGGTGGAGTTGGACAGGAGAAGCAGGTTCAAGGGGGTGTTCCTCACCATGGATTCGTTGCTTCAGGTCGTGCGCGAGCGCGGGCCGCGGCGGTGCTGGGGCGGGTGCGTCAGCCGCTGCTCCAGCAGGCGGGCCGCCTTGCGCAGCGCGTCGAGCCGGTCGTCGGGGCCGTCCGGGAAGCGCTCCCTGGCGGCCCCCAGGCTGAGGCTGCCGTACGGCTCGGCGCCGAGGAAGACCGGCACGGCGACGGTGCCGATGCCCGCGTCGTACTCGCCGACCGTCCACGCGTACCCCTGCGCCCGCACCTGACGGAACTCCCGTTCCAACTGGTCGGGATCGGTGACCGTGCGCTCGGTGAAACGGGCCATGGGACGGCCGCGGAAGAGCCGGTGGCGCTGCTCGTCGGGCAGGAACGCGTAGTACGACTTGCTGGTGGCGCCCGCGTGCGCGGGGTACAGCTCGCCGACCAGAGGGTAGTACCGCAGCGGCCCTTCCTCGCCCTCGACCGCCGCCACGCACCGCATGTGGACGTTGTCGGGCAGACAGAACAGGACCGTGTCCCCGGTCGCCGCGCGCAGTTCCTGCAGGACCGGTTCGGCGAGCATCTCCAGCGACCCGGAGCGCTCCCAGAGGCGGCCCAGCCGCAGGGCGGCGGGACCGATCCGGTAGCGGCGGGTCGCCGGGTCGGACACCAGGAAACCGCGCCCGGCCAGGGTGGACAGCAGCCGCTGTGCGACCGAGGTGTCCCAGCCGAACTCGGTGGCGACCTCCGTCACCCCCCAGTCGGGCCGGGTGCGCTCGAACGCCAGCAGCACCAGCAGGGCGCGGTCGACGGTCTGCAGCGCGCCGGCCGGGGTCTTCCGGTCGACAGGGATGTCAGGCACGGCAACTCCTCTCCTCTCCGAATCCTCACCGAACCGCGTCCGCCCGACGGTGCCCGCCGGATCGCGTCCGCCCGACGGCGTCCGCCCGATGACGTCCACGCGACGATGTCCGCCCGATGACGTCCGCCCGATGACGTCCACGCGACGATGTCCGCCCGATGACGTCCGCCCGATCACGTCCGTCCGATGACGTCCGCCCGCCCGTCCATCTCATCGCTCATCTCGTCACGCATCTCGCCATGCAGACCTGAATTGCAAATAACGGGAAACAGTTGCGAAGAAGGTTAACGGATCCTGAATCTTCTGTCAGCACCGCCCGGGTGCGGATCAGGAGAACTGCCCATGTTGAAGTACGTCCTGGACATCGTGGATCTGCTGGACGATCCCGATGCCGACGGCAAGCGAGTCGCCGCCTACCTCGACTCCGTGGCGGGCCCCGCCGGCTCCGGCGCCCAGGTCACCACCGTCACCGGTGAGCGGGGCTCCACGGACTTCGTCCTCGTGCGCGTGGAGGGCCGCACCGGCCGCAGCCGCGGCGGCGACTCACGCACCCTCGGCGTGGTCGGACGGCTCGGCGGCGTGGGTGCCCGCCCGCAGATCACCGGCCTGGTCTCCGACGCGGACGGCGCGATCGCCGCGATCGCCACCGCCGCCAAGCTGCTGGACATGCGCCGCCGCGGCGACGTGCTCGACGGCGACGTCGTCGTGGCCACGCACATCTGCCCGGACGCCCCGACCGCACCGCACGACCCGGTGCCGTTCATGGACTCGCCGGTGGACATCGCCACCATGAACCGGCACGAGGTCACGGACGAGATGGAGGCGGTGCTCTCCATCGACACCACCAAGGGCAACCGGATCATCAACCACAAGGGCCTGGCCCTGTCGCCCACCGTCAAGGAGGGCTGGGTGCTCAAGGTCAGCGAGCAGCTGGGGGAGCTGCTGGCCGTGGTCACCGGTGAGCCGTTGGTCACGTACCCGGTGACCACGCAGGACATCACCCCGTACGGTAACGGTGTACACCACATCAATTCGATCCTCCAGCCGGCCACGGCGACGACCGCCCCGGTCGTCGGCCTCGCGGTCACCTCGGCCGCGGCGGTCCCCGGCTGCCAGACGGGCGCGAGCCACGAGACCGACATCGCGGCCGCCGCCCGGTTCGCCGTCGAGACCGCGAAGGTCTACGGCGGCGGACGCCTGGACTTCCACGACGGCGTGGAGTTCGACCAGCTCGTGTCCCGTTACGGCTCACTGGCGCACCTGCAGACCCTCGGCCGCGCATCCAGGGAGTCGTGATCATGGCCGCTCACAAGAACACCGCCACCGCCTCGGACGCCACCGCCTCGGACGCCACCGCCTCGGGCGCCGCTGTCCCGGACGCCACCGGCCACAGAGCGCTGGGCAGCGACGACTACGCCCTCGCCCGCGTCCCGCGTGAGGAACGGCTCGGCTTCTGGACGATGCTGCTGCAGTGGCTCGCCCAGTCCGGATCGATCTCGCAGTTCACGCTCGGCGCCACGATCGGCGTCGGAATGTCCTTCGGCAACGCCTTCCTCGCCTTCACCCTCGGCGCCGTGATCCTGGAAGTCGTGATCTTCGCGATCGGCCTGGCCGGGATGCGCGAGGGCCTCGCCACACCCCTGCTGACCCGCTGGATCGGCTTCGGCCGCAACGGCTCCGCGCTGGTCAGCCTCGTCATCTCCATCAGCCTCGTCGGCTGGTTCGGAGTGCAGAACACGATCTTCGGCAACAGCGTCTCCGCCCTGGTCGGCGGCCCGTCCTGGCTGTGGTGCGTCGTCGCGGGCCTGGCCATCACCGTCCTGGTGGTCTTCGGCTTCCGGTACATGGCGATCTTCGCGAAGATCGTCACCCCGCTGTTCTTCGCGATGGTCGCCTGGTCCGTCACCGACGCCCTGAGCAAGCACTCGATCTCCGACCTCGTCCACACGCCGGCCCCCGGCGCGGCCATCCCGCTGTCGGTCGCCGCGACCGCCATCGCGGGCGGCTTCATGACCGGCGCGATCGTCGCGCCCGAGATGACCCGCTACAACAAGAAGGGCGCGCACGTCTTCGTGCAGAGCGCCTCGTCCATGATCCTGTCCGAGTACATCGTCGGCCTGACCGGTGTCCTCCTCGGCCACCTCGTGGGCAGCAACCAGGTCTCCCAGATCGTGCTCTCCACCTCCGGCGTCTTCGGCGTGCTGGTCGTCCTGATGTCCACAGCCAAGATCAACGACTGGAACCTCTACGGCTCCTCGCTCGGCGTCGTGAACTTCTTCCAGGTCGTCTTCCGCAAGCGCCTGCGCCGCGGCGCCGTCACCATCGTCCTCGGCCTCGCCGGCACCCTCCTGTCCGCGGTCGGCATCATGACCCACTTCACCGACTTCCTGTCGGTGCTGGGCGTGGCCATCCCGCCGGTCGGCGGCATCATCGTCGCCGAGTACTGGGTGGTGCGCCGCATGCGCGGACCGCTCGACGCCACCCGCGAGACCCAGACCCTGCCCGCCACCTCGCCGGTCTGGGTGCCGATGTCCCTGGTCATCTGGGCCGCGGCGTTCTGCGTCGGCAAGTTCTACGACGGCGGGATCCCCGCCCTCAACTCCCTGCTCACCGCCTTCGTCCTCTACTGCGTCCTCGGGCGCGCCGGCTGGGTCAGGACGTACGGCACCACCACCCTCGACGACGAGCCCGCCGACGGCACCGGGCAGTCCCCGACCATCACCGCCACGGCCCCCGCAGGAGCGTCATGACCACCGCCCCCTCACCCGTCGTCGCCTCCGAGGAGGCACAGCGCGAGGCGATCGAACTGTGCGCGGAGCTGATCCGCTTCGACACCTCCAACCCCACCAGCGACGAGCGGGCCTGCGCCGACCGCGTCGTCGAGATCCTGGCCGAGGCCGGAATCACCGCGGAACTGGTGGAGAGCGCGCCGGGCCGCGCCAACGTCATCGCCCGCATCCCCGGCAGCGACGCCCGCCGCGGGGCACTGCTCGTCCACGGCCATCTGGACGTCGTACCGGCCGACCCGGACGAGTGGCAGGTCCCGCCGTTCTCCGGCGAGATCCGCGACGGCTACCTGTGGGGCCGGGGCGCCATCGACATGAAGGACACGGTGGCGGTCATGCTCGCCACCGCCCGGCACTTCGCCCGCACCGGCACCCGGCCCTCGCGCGACATCGTCCTGGCCTTCCTCGCCGACGAGGAGGCGGGCGGCAGATACGGCGCGCACTGGCTGGTCGAGCACCGGCCCGAACTGTTCGCCGGCGTCACCGAGGCGATCGGCGAGGGCGGCGGGTTCAGCTACGCGCTCGACGACACCCGCCGGCTGTACCCGATCGAGAACGCCCAGCGCGGCATGGCCTGGATGGAACTGACGGCCACCGGCCGCGCGGGCCACGGCTCGTCCCCCAACGACGAGAACGCCGTCACCGACCTCGCCGAGTCGCTCACCCGCATCGGCCGCCACACCTTCCCGATCCGCCTGATCGAACCGGTGCGCGCGCTGCTCGCCGAGGCCGCACGGCTCCAGGGCGTCGACATCGACTTCGACGCCGAGGACCTCGATACGGAACTGGCCAAGCTCGGTCCCGTCGCCGACTTCATGCAGGTGGTGCTGCGCAACTCCGCCAACCCCACCATGTTCTCGGCCGGCTACCAGACGAACGTGATCCCGGGCCGGGCCACCGCCCGCGTCGACGGCCGCTTCCTGCCCGGCCACGAGCAGGAACTCGTCGACACCATCGACGCGTTGCTCCTGCCGTCGGTCACCCGGCAGTGGGTCAACCACGACATCGCCATGGAGACCTCCTTCGACGGCCCCCTCGTCGACGCCATGTGCTCGGCCGTACGCGCCGAGGACCCCGACGGCCATCCGGTGCCGTACTGCAACCCGGGCGGCACCGACGCGAAGGCGTTCACGAAGCTCGGCATCCGCTGCTTCGGGTTCAAGGGACTGAAACTGCCCCACGACCTCGACTACGGCCGCCTCTTCCACGGAGTCGACGAACGTGTCCCCCTCGAAGGCCTGCGCTTCGGCGTGCGGGTGATGACCCGCCTGTGGCAGAACTGCTGAACCACGCCGTGGGCTCGGCGGCCAACGTGTAGCCGAGCCCCGCGGACGCCCTCGCCGAGCCACGCGGCGTTGGTCGGCCACTCGCTCGGCGAGCGGGCGTGTCGAGGCGTTCCGCGGACGCGGGGAACAGCCCGTCCGGACCGCAGTGTTGTATGGACCGAGGAACCGGCACCGCACCCGCGGGGCGAACGGGGCGAACACGGAGACCACAAGGCCCTCCACCCCGGCAGGATCCACCCCGACAGGTTCCGGTCCGCCGGGATCGCGGTACGCCCGCCGCGCACTCGGACCACGACGCAATTCCGCAGGAGGACTGTTTCATGACCGACCGGCCCTTGACGCTCATGGCAGTGCACGCCCACCCCGACGACGAGGCCACCGGAACCGGAGGGGTCCTCGCGCGCTACGCGGCGGAGGGCATCCGCACGGTTCTCGTGACGTGTACCGACGGCGGTTGCGGTGACGGACCGGGGGGCGTCAAGCCGGGCGATCCCGGGCACGATCCGGAGGCCGTCGCCCTGATGCGCCGTCAGGAACTCAAGGCGAGCTGCGACGTCCTGAAGATCAGCGACCTGGAGATGCTGGACTACGCCGACTCCGGGATGATGGGCTGGCCGAGCAACGACGCCCCCGGATCCTTCTGGCAGACCCCCGTGGAGGAAGGCGCCGCCCGGCTCGCCGAACTCATGCGGCACTACCGGCCCGATGTGGTCGTCACCTACGACGAGAACGGCTTCTACGGCCACCCCGACCACATCCAGGCCCACCGCATCACGATGGCGGCGCTGGAGATGATCGAGCTGACACCGAAGGTGTACTGGACGACGGCACCCCGCTCGATGATGCGGCGGTTCGGCGAGACCATGCGCGAGTTCGGTGACGACATGCCGGAGCCGGATCCCGCCGAGGCCGCCGCGATCGCCGAGATCGGCCTCCCCGACGACGAGATCACCACGTGGGTCGACACCACCGCGTTCAGCGGTCAGAAGTTCGACGCCCTGGCCGCGCACGCCAGCCAGGGCGACAACATCTTCTTCCTCAAGATGGGCAAGGAGAGGTTCGGCGAACTGATGGGCATGGAGACCTTCGTACGGGTCCGGGACACCACCGGCGCGGCCGTACCCGAGAACGACCTCTTCGCCGGACTGCGCTGACCGCACCGCTGAGTCCGGCAGTCTCTCGCCCCCCGTTATCTTCTTCGCGGTCCTGCAAGAGGGCTGCTGGCCTCCGGGCCCGGTATGACTGTGTCCCCCTGTCCGAGATGACCTGGGGGGTGGTGTCGCCGGGCCCGAGGGGTGCCGTTGGAGACGCTGATGAGAGGTCCGACTACCGCCCCGCCGAGCGCAACGCCCGGCAGCTCGTGGGTGGCAGGTCTGCATAACGTGGATGCGCGAGTACGGCGCCAACGTCCCGGCCAGCACTGCACCAACCCCGTTCGGGAGGATGGGTTGTACGACATCAGCGACGTCGACGTGTTCTTCGCTCTGGACGTCGGCAAGACCTCTCACCACGGCCACGGGCTCACCCCGGCCGGCAAGAAGGTCTTCGACAAGCAACTGCCCAACAGCGAACCGAAGCTGAGGCAGGTCTTCGACAAGCTCCGTGAGAAGTTCGGCACCGTCCTGGTCGTCGTGGACCTGCCGGCCTCGATCGGCGCTCTGCCGCTGGCGGTGGCCCGCGACACCGCCTGCCGGGTCGCCTACCTGCCGGGCCTGTCGATGCGGCGGATCGCCGACCTCTACCCGGGTGAGGCGAAGACCGACGCAAAGGACGCCGCGGTCATCGCAGACGCCGCCCGCACCATGCCCCACACCCTGCGCTCGCTGGAACTCTCCGACGAGATCACCGCCGAACTCACCGTCCTCGTCGGCTTCGACCAGGACCTCGCCGCCGAGGCCACCCGCACCAGCAACCGCATACGCGGCCTGCTCACCCAGTTCCACCCCAGCCTGGAACGGGTCCTCGGCCCCCGGCTCGACCACCCGGCCGTCACCTGGCTGCTCGAACGCTACGGCTCCCCGGCCGCGTTGCGGAAAGCCGGACGCCGCAGGTTGGTGGAGGTCATCCGGCCCAAGGCTCCCCGCATGGCGACCCGTCTCATCGACGAGGTCTTCGACGCACTGGACGAGCAGACCGTCGTCGTCCCCGGCACCGGCACGCTGGACATCGTGGTGCCATCGCCGGCCCGCTCGCTCGGAGCCGTCCATGATCAACGCCGGGCCCTGGAAGCCCAGATCAACGAGTTGCTGGAGGCTCACCCTCTTTCGCCAGTCCTGACCTCGATTCCTGGGGTCGCGGTCAGGACCGCAGCAGTCCTGCTGGTCACCGTCGGCGACGGCACCAGCTTCCCCAGCGCCGCCCACCTTGCCTCCTACGCCGGACTCGCCCCGACCACGAAGTCGTCGGGGACCTCGATCCACGGCGAACACGCCCCCAGAGGCGGCAACCGCCAGCTCAAACGGGCCATGTTCCTCTCCGCGTTCGCCGCCCTCCACGATCCCGCCTCCCGCACCTACTACGACAAGTGCCGAGCCAGAGGGAAGACCCACACCCAGGCACTCCTCCGGCTCGCCCGACACCGCATCAGCGTGCTCTTCGCGATGCTCCGCGACGGCACCTTCTACGAACACCGAACCCCACGCCTCGCTTGACGAAAGACATAGAGGCACCCCCCCGCGTCGATCACCACGGTGTGATGATGCGACCCTGCCGGCAGTGATCGAGTCGCCGCGAGGTTCTGGGTGGCTCCGGGCGGCTCCGGGTGGCTCCGGGCGGCCAAGTCCCTCAAGCCGTCCGGCGGCTCGACCACTGCTCCTTGGTGATCTCGTACCGTACGCCCCCGTGCTCGGAGCCCTCGACCATCTCCATGTCGGAGGGAGTGGGGATGGTGTCCGCGAGCGTCATGTCGAGCTTCTCCATGATGTTGCGCGAACCATGGTTTACGGACATCGTCTCGGCCCAGACCATACGCACACCGAGTTCGGTGAACGCCTTGCCCAGCAAGGCCCGCGAGCCCTCGGTGCCATAACCCCTGCCCCAAGCCGGCTGCCGCAGCCGGTAGTGGCGGTGTCCTGGGGCTCGCGCAGCAGAGCACGGTATTGGACGACGGTCTTTTCGACGGCCTCGGCGAGGTTGGACCAGATGTGCCACCGATCTGCAACATGCACCGCGTCCGGGGCGCCGAGGGGTCCGGCCTCGGCGTATGCGGTGGAACGGTCCCTGCAGATCACCTCAACGCCGGGATGCTCGGCGATCCACCGGGCCACAGTCGCAGTGGTGCGGTCCGGCAGCAGGTCGACGGGTTGGTGTGTCTCGATGTCGAGCAGGATGGTGCCGTAGTTGTGCCCCTTGCGCAGCGCGAAGCCGTCGACCCCGAGCACCCGCGGTGTCGAGGTCTCGGGGTCCTGCAGGCGGCGGATCAGCCGTAACAGGGTCGAGCGGCTCACTTTGGCCGCCAGCGCGTGGGCCAGGCGGGAACCGGCCCGGCCGGCCAGCATCACCGCCACCCGTTCCAGCACTGTCTGCAGCCCGGCACTGCGTCTGCCGTGCCGGAACGTCAGCCCGTCGACCTGCTCGGCGAACGTCGCCTGCGAGCAGCCCTGTTGAGAGCAGCGGAACCGCCGGACCTGTAACTCGATCAGCGCCGGACGGCCGCCGACCGCGCTGTCGGCAAGCCGGCGTACGTACCGGCTGTGCACCCGGACCGACGCCGTTCCACACGCCGGACACGCAGCCCGCTCCGCAGCCGTTCGGGCCCGCACGACCACCAACTCGCCGTCGGATATGACTCTTTCGACCACAACACCTTCGACCTGGTGGAACCACAGGTCCTGGAGGAGGAGTACATCAGCCACGGCCGTTCATGATCGCGGTTGTGGTGACCCTCTGTGGCTCCAGCACTGAAAGTGATCCAGAACCTCGTTTCACCCGTTGCCGAGACCGCCCAAGCCAGAGTCCGCGCGGTGAACCAGCTCACGCACTGATGCGCGCCGGCCGAGCAACGCGGTGGGGTGCCGTGGCGGTGGAGCTTGGGCGCAGGCCAGGCTGCGGGGATGGTTTAGCCCGGCCCGCGCGGGCGCGGGGCGCACTGAGCTGTACTGAGATTTGTGGTGTCCCTGATGCCAGGGTTTCGGTCCTGGCGAAGGAGATCCACCAGTACCATGCCAGCACTCCGTAAGTACCCCGGTGAACTTCGTGAGCGAGCGGTCCGTGAGGTCCGTACCACCGGCCGCCCGATCGCGCAGGTCGCGAAGGACCTGGGCATCCATGAAGAGGCCCTGCGCGGCTGGGTCCGCCAGGCCGAGGTCGGCCATGGCGAGCGCGACGACCGGCTCACTACCGCCGAGCGCGACGAGCTGAAGCAACTTGGCAAGGAGAACGCCGAGTTGAAGCGGGCGGACGAGATCCTCAAAGCCGCCTCGGTGTTTTTTGCCCAGGAGATCGACCGTCCCCGGACGAGGCCGAGCAGGTGATCGACCACCTGTGTGACAACGGTCTTGGGGTCGATCCCGTCTGTTGGGTGCTGGACCTGTCGCCGTCGACGTATTTCGCCCGCGAGAAGCGGCCGAAGTCGGCCCGCCGGCTCCGCGGCGAACAGCTCATGCCGGTGATCGAGGAGATCCACGTGGAATCGGGCGGGACCTACGGCGCCCGTCGGATCACGCGCGCTCTGCGGCGCAAGGGTGTCGAGGTGGCCCGCTGCACTGTCGAGCGGCTGATGGCCGAACTCGGCCTGGAGGGCGTGATCCGTGGGCGGCGGCGCCGCACCACAATCCCGGAGCCGTCGGCGCCCCGTCCGCCGGACCTGGTGGACCGCAACTTCACCGCGGTATGGCCCGATCAGCTATGGGTGGCTGACATGACGTATGTCCGCACGTGGTCGGGCCGGGCATATGTGGCGTTCGTGCTGGACGTGTACTCACGGATGATCGTCGGCTGGCAGGTCGCCGACCGCATGCGTACGGAACTGCCCCTGGACGCCCTGGAGATGGCGCTGTGGCGCCGGAGAATCAAGAAGGACTCCGGCCTCATTCACCACAGCGGCAGGGGTTCGCGATACGTGTCGATTCGCTACACCGACCGGTTGGCCGGCACCGGCGCCTCCGCGTCGGTCGGTTCCGTCGCGGACTCGTATGACAATGCCATGGCCGAGGCGCTGAACGGCACTTTCAAGGCCGAGCTGATCGAGATGCAGGGCCCCTGGAAGGACCCTGCCCAGGTCGAGCGGGCGATCTTCCAGTGGGTCACGTGGTACAACGAAGAGCGTCTTCACTCCGCGCTCGACTATGTGCCACCCGCCGAGTACGGACGCAACTTCCGGCAGAGCCAGGAGCAGACCCCGCAGTCCGCCTGAAACAAGACCACCGGACTCTACGAAACTCGGGGCAGCTCAACCAGACCCGCACTGACGCGCGCCTCATCCCGCGACACCGCAACCACCAGGCGCCCCCATAGACGCACCACTACATCTGCAGGAAACCCAGATTATTCCTGCACAACTACAGGACTCCAGACCAACAACCCGAACAGCCAAACCGAACACACCAAACCCAACACCCATCACACCCGGACACGACTAGTGTTCTGAGTCGGGAATTCTGTTCAGATGTATAGGCTTGCTCTATGGCACGGACGGGGCGGCCGAAGGCCGAGTTGACACTGTCGGACGAGGAACGAGCCGCACTCGAGGAATGGGTGCGGCGTCGTTCCACGCCGCAGGCGTGGGCCTTGCGGTGTCGGATCATCCTGGCCTGCGCAACCGGCGCGTCGAACAAGGACGTTGCGGAGCAGCTGGGTTCGACACCTCATGCGGTGGGCCGCTGGCGGGCCCGGTTCGTGCAGTACCGGATTGCCGGTCTGGGGGACCTGCCACGTCCGGGCGGCCCAAGGACCGTGACGGACGAACAGGTCGCCGCGGTGGTCACCAAGACGCTGGAATCCACTCCGAAGAACGCAACGCACTGGTCGACGCGGTCGATGGCGAAGGAGATGGGCCTCTCGCAGTCGTCGGTGTCACGGATCTGGCGGGCGTTCGGCCTGCAGCCGCACCGGTCGGAGACCTTCAAGCTGTCGACCGATCCGTACTTCGTCGACAAGGTCCACGATGTCGTCGGCCTCTACCTGGACCCGCCCGAGCGGGCCCTGGTGTTCTGCGTCGACGAGAAGTCGCAGATCCAGGCGCTGGACCGGTCCCAGCCCGTGCTGCCGATGATGCCCGGAGTTCCCGAGCGGGCGACCCACGACTACGTCCGCGCCGGCACCACCACCCTGTTCGCCGCGCTCGAGGTCGCCACCGGCAAAG